>JAUWHU010000584.1 GCA_030605705.1 Thermoflexia bacterium
CGCTGCGGGAGAGCGAGGAGCAGTTGCAAACTTTGATTGATGCCATGCCAGACTTTGTTTGCTTCAAGGATGGAGACGGACGCTGGCTCAAGGTCAATGATGCCAGCATTCGCCTTTTCCGACTCGAGGGTTTGGACTACCGGGGAAAGAAAGATTCCGAATTAGCTGAACTCAACAGTTGCCTTCAAGGCACATTTCTTACGTGTGAAAAAACCGATGCGGAGACCTGGAAGAAGCGGAGTCTTTCTCGCGGAGAAGAGACGATTTCCCAATCTGATGGCACAGTCCGGATCTACGATGTGATCAAAACGCCGGTTTTTCATCCAGATGGTGAGCGGAAGGGACTTGTTGTTTTGGGACGTGACATCACCGAGCGGGTACAGGCACAGGAAAGAGAACGCCAGTATCTTCAAGGTATTCAATTTTTAACCGAGACTGCCATGAGATTTGTTGAATTTCCTCCAGAAAAAGACATTTATCGCTTCATTGGCGAGCAACTGAAAGAACTTGCTGGAGAATCAATTGTGGTGGTGAATTCAATTGATGAAGCTAAAGGCATATTGACCACCTGTGCGGTATTGGGAATGGGGAAATATTCGAAAGGTATTTTAAAATTCATCGGAAGAAATCCCGAGGGGATGGAATACGATGCCAGCGATGCAAATCTTGCTTATCTTTCCGATGGCAGATTACATGATTATGGAGAGGGCCTATATGGAATTTTTCTTGAGGCAATGCCGGAGCTTGTTTGTCGTGCCCTTGAGAAACTTTATCGCCTTAACAAAATATATACAATAGGTTTTGTTGAAGGAGAGAGGTTATTTGGGACTGCGGTTATCCTTCTCTCCCAAGGCGTTGAGTTAGAGAGCGAAACAATCATCGAGACGTTTGTAAAACAAGCTTCCATTGCTATTCAGCGCCAATTAGCGCAAGAGTCGCTCCTGGAGCGCACCGAAGAGATTGAATTGCTCTACGAAGCCGGTCAGCAGATCAGCCAGACTCTTGACACAAAGATCATTTACCAACGATTGCACGCTTTGGTCGCCAATATCATGTCCTGCGACGCGCTGATCGTCTCTTTCTTTGACCCCGAGGAAGAACTGATTCGCTGCGATTTTGCCATAATGGAGGGTAATCCATTAGATGTGAGCCAGTTTCCTCCGATCCTCCTGGAACCTGAAGGCCAGGGAACCCAAAGCGTAGTCATCCGCAGCGGGAAAGCACTACTGGTAAGTGATTATCAGGCCCGGATGAAGGCCACCACCACAGTCTACTACTTCAATGATGGCGGAACCATCCACGGCCGGGATGAATTACCTGAAGACGAAGATGAGGATGAAGATGTGACTCGTTCGGCCATCTTTGTCCCTATAAAACTGGAAGGGCAGGTGGTAGGAGTCATTCAGGTGATGAGCTACCGTCTTAATGCCTACAGTGAGGCCGATTTGCGTATCCTCGAGTCGCTGGCGACCCAGATCGCAGTCGCCAGCAATAACGCGCTACTCTACCGGCAGTCCCAGGATGAAATCGCCCAGCGCAAACAGGCGGAGCAGGCACTGCAACGCCGCAACCGCGAACTGGCCCTGCTCAACCGGGTCATCGCGGCCGCCAGCACGACCCTGGAGCCGAAAACGGTGCTGGAAACCACCTGCCGCGAACTGGCCCTGGCTTTTGACCTTCCCCAGGCAGCCGCAACCTTGCTGAACGAGGCGCGCACGGCCTCCGTAGTCGTGGCCGAGTATCTGGCCGAGGGCCGCCCCAGCGCTATGGACATGGTGCTGCCGGTTGAAGGCAACCCCGCCACGCAATACGTTTTGGAGCACAAAGCGCCCCTATCCATAACCGACGCCCTGCATGACCCCCGCATGGCAGTTATTCACGAGGAGATGCAGCAGCGCGGCACCGTCTCGCTGCTGATCCTGCCGCTGATGGTGCGCGGCCGGGTGGTGGGTACTCTGGGGCTGGACGCGGTGGAGCGGCGCGAGTTCAGTGACGAGGAGATTGACCTGGCAGTCAGCGCAGTCGCCGCCGCTGCCCAGGCGTTGGAAAACGCCCGTCTTTTCGAGGCGGAACGCCAGGCCCGGCGGCTCTCGGACACCCTGAGCGAGATGGCCCGTGAGTTGAACGCCGCCCCTGACCTGAACGCCGCGCTCGATCTGGTACTTTCCCGCATGGAGCGGGTCGTCGCCTTTGACAGTGGTTTCATCCTGCTGCTCGATGGCAAGAAAATGAGCGTGGCCGCCGTGCAGGGCTTCGAGGAGCCGGAACGAGTGCTCAATGCTCAATTGGACCTCGACACTGCGCCGCTCAACCGGGAGATCATCGAGAGCCGGCGGCCGCTGATCGTCGGTTCGGTCGCCGACGACCCCCGCTGGCTCCAGTCCATTGAAGCCAGCGGCCTGACCCGCGACTTGGCGCACATCCATTCCTGGATGGGGGTACCGCTGCTGGTCCAGGATCGGGTCATTGGGATGCTGACGGCCGACAAGTCGGAGCCGGATTTCTACCGGCCCCAGGACGCCGCGTTGGCCCTGGCCTTTGCCGGCCACGCGGCCGTCGCCATCGAGAAAGCGCGGCTGTACCAGCAGGCCCGGCAGGAAATTGCAGAGCGGGTGCGGGCGGAGGAGGAACGGGAGCGTTTGCTGGTGCAAGTCCGCGAGCAGGCCCATCAGGTTCAGCAGATCATGGAGACGGTGCCGGAAGGGGTGCTTTTGCTGGACACGGACGGGTGCGTCATCCTGGCCAACCCGGTGGCTGAGCGAAACCTGGCGGTGCTCGCTGACGCCCAGGTAGGCGATGTTCTCACTCGCCTGGGAGACCGTCCGCTGGCCGAACTGCTCACCTCGCCGCCCACCAAGGGCCTATGGCACGAAGTCAAAGCGGATGGCCGGACCTTTGAGATCATCGCCCGTCCGGTTGAGGGTGCCCCTGAATTACAGGGGTGGGTGCTGGTGATCCGGGATGTGACCCGGGAGCGGGAGATCCAACAGCACGTTCAGCATCAAGAGCGTTTGGCAACCGTGGGGCAATTGGCGGCCGGTATCGCCCATGACTTCAATAACATCATGACC
>JAUWHU010000305.1 GCA_030605705.1 Thermoflexia bacterium
TGACTACGAACTGCGCTCGTAGTCAGGCACGTAGCATAGCGGAGTGCCGTCTTAACACCACTCCACTTCGTTGCGCGGCTACGAACTGCGCTCGTAGTAAGGCACGTAGCATAGCGGAGTGCCGTCTTAACGCCACTCCACTGCGTTGCGTGGCTGACTACGAACTGCGCTCGTAGTAAAGCACGTAGCGTTGCGGAGTGCCGTTTTAGCGCCACTCCACTGCGTTGCGTGGCTGACTACGAACTTCGCTCGTAGTCAGGCGCGTAGCATAGCGGAGTGCCGTCTTAACACCACTCCACTTCGTTGCGTGGCTAACTACGAACTGCGTGGCTAACTACGAACTTTCCGACTACCCGACTAAAACCTGAACCACGTCCCCCACCTGCAGCCCCAGCACAGTAGCGCCGTGACCGTGAGAGACGGCCAGTTCCAACATCCCTTCGCTGCCCACCAGGGCTAAGGGCGCGCCATCCGCGACCTCGCCGTAGGTGCGTCGCACCGGCCCCAGATCATGCTCCGCCGTCACGACCCGCAGGCCGTCGGCTCGCAACAACAGGGGCGACAGTTCGCCAAAGGCCGCATCTAAATGCAGAAAAGACCCTTCCCAGATCAACCGCCCGATGCTGGTGATAGCATTGCCGAAATGATCCACGTGCAGCACCTCTCCCTTGAGCGACCCCTCGTCCAGCTCCAGGCGCGGCAGGAGCAAGCGCACGGGTTCGGCGACGGGTGCGCCGAAATCTTCCAACGGCACGCCGCGCGCCAGATACGCCGCCGCCGGCGCGAAAATATCGCGCCCGTGAAAGGTGGTGCTCATCACGCTCCGGTGATAGGCGGGGTTTGTCAACTTCACGGTCAGCTCGGATGGCGCTGCGGCCCACACGTACGAAAAGACGCCGTTGTCCGGCCCAACCAGCAGCCCCCAGGGTGTCCGGCTGGCAATCGGGCGACGCGCCGTCCCCACCCCCGGGTCTATCACCACCAGGTGGATGCTCTCAGAGGGAAAGTACGGCAGCGCCGTCCACAGCAAATACGCCGCCGCCCGCACATCCTGCGGCGGCACGGCGTGGGAAATATCCACAAAGGTCACGCCGGGCGTGATATCCGCCATCACGCCTTTCATCACCCCCACGTAGACATCCTGCGTTCCAAAGTCGGTGGTCAGCGTGATCAACATCTCTAACCTCACTGTGTCAACCCCCACCCCCCTGCCCCCCTCCCCCAGTCTTGGGGGAGGGGGAATAGAGAGAGTGAGAGGGTGGCTTCGCCCCCCTCACTCTCCCCCCTCCTTCCTCAAGAGGACAGGATGCCGGGGAGATGAAGTGCCTGAAAAGATGTAAGAGTTATTGCCCAATAATTTCGGCGGGGAAATTTTCCCGAATTAGCGTATTTTTGGCCTTCCGGTGGGAAAAAATACCTGCTTATCCCCCGGAAAAGCAAATACCACTCAAATTTTCTCTCAAGATCGTTATTGTACCAGAACTCCACAATATGTCCCAAAATCCCCAACCTGGACCTGCCAGAACCAAAAAGATGTACGCAGATTTCACTGATTCTCTTTACCCTTTTACCGTGCCTTCTCAATATTTGGTGTGTACTGCCTGCCCACACCTAGGGCAGACCGTGCTCGCTAGCACAAATTGTGTACACAAAGCAACGGCTCTCCTGCAGCAAGTCTCATTCTTAACGCAGAGGCGCAGAGTTTTATACGGTTTTCTCTGGGGCTCTGCTTCTCAGCGACTCTGTATAAAAAGGAGTGATCACAGATGTTACCTTTTACCGAATCTGTGGAATCGGTGGTTCATTTTCTGCTCTGCCCTCACCTCCGGCGCAACACCATGTTCACGACTAAGCGCAGATCATCCACACGGAAGAGCAGCGCCAGGAGCGCGTAGCCCCCCACCCCCACCGCGATGCCTCCCACGCTCTGGAGTAGCGCGTTGGAAGGGGCGATCCGCAGCCACAGCCAGACGAGAAAGACCATGCCGGCCGTCGCCGCGCCGGCCCGCAACGTCTGGTTCAAAAGACGCTTTCCTTCAAAACCTGCGACGCGCTTCCCCACCAGCAACAAAAGCGCGGCCAGCTCCGCCAACGCCGCCAGCCCATTGGCGAGGGCCAGTCCCCCATGAGGAGGCCATCCCCACCGCACAAAGAGGGCCGGCAACGTCAAACCTAAGATCAAATTCAGCAGCAGCATCCCGGTCGCCGCCAGGGCAGGAGTCCAGGTATCATGCAGGGCGTAGAAAGCCCGCGCCAGGACCTCAACTCCACCCAGGCCCACCAACCCGATGGCGAAAAGCCCCATGGCCCAGGCCACCATCTGCGTGGAAGCTGCGCCGAATTCCCCGCGTTCCAGCAGCAGGGCGACGAGCGGCCGGCCCAACACTACCAGCCCCCCCATCGCCGGCAACATCAAGGCGATGACCAGCCGCAAAGCCGTGGAGACCGTCCGGCGCAGCGCGACGTACTCCCCGCGCGTGGCCTGCTCAGAGAGAGTGGGAAAAATGGTCACGCCTATGGCTTGCGCGAAGATGCCATGCGGGAGCAGCGTCAGCGTCCAGGCGTAGTTCAGAGCAGAGACGGCCCCGGTTCCCAGACCCGAAGCCAGATTATTCGTGACGAGAAAGTTGAACTGCATCGC
>JAUWHU010000330.1 GCA_030605705.1 Thermoflexia bacterium
CGACCTCTACATCACGCCGGGCTTCCAATTCCGTGTGGTGGATGCCATGATCACCAACTTTCACCTGCCCCGCAGCAGCCTCCTGGCGCTGGTGATGGCCTTCGCCGGCGTAGACCTGATCCGCGAAGCCTACGCCGCAGCTATCTGCGAGTGCTATCGGGTTTTCTCTTTGGGAGACGCTACCATCATCCTGTGAGAGGCCTTCCCCCTGTATCTGCCTCGAAAATAAACCGCCGGGCTAGCGCGGGGCTGAAGCCCTCGCGCTAAAAGAACAAAGCCCTTCGGGCTAACATCAGCCCCCGAAGGGGGCTTCGCACTCTTAGCCTGGGGCTGAAGCCCCAGGAAGAAGGTGCTTCTCAATATTTGAGGGCGGCTCGGCCCGGTCTCATTGGGGCCTTCCGCCCCAAACTTACTGACCGTGCCCGCCAGCGCAAATTGTGTAAGGAGCGCAGATTAAATAACTTCCCCGACGCCAAATCGTGCTCCTGCTGGACTACCCACTCCTCAATCCGGTGCTATAATGACCGCCATACAATTCACGGAGGGACAACATGCGCATTGCCATCGTGACCGCCGAATATCCTCCCTTAGAAGGGGGGGTGGGTGATTTCACCCGGCAGCTTGGTCTGGCTCTGACTGCCCAGGGCCATGAGCTCCACGTCCTCACCAGCCTGGACGAGAAACCCGGTATAACCCAAGAGGATGGCGTCACCATCCACCGGGAGATCGGCGACTGGGGTTGGGCCTGCCATAGCCGGCTCACTCACTGGATTCAAAAACTCGCCCCGGAGATCGTCAACATCCAGTACCAGGCTGCTGCCTACCAGATGCGGGGCGGCATCAACCTGTACCCTCGCTGGCAAAGGCGCAACCTGGAGGTTCCCCTGGTGACCACCTTCCACGATCTCCTGCCGCCTTACCTTTTCCCCAAGGCCGGGCCTCTGCGCCGGTGGGCCGTCTGGCAGATGGCGCGCTACTGCGACGGGGTGATCGTGACCAACGATGAGGATTACACCACGCTGACCCAGGCGCTCGATGCGGGTGAGCAACGACCCCGGACGCGCCTCATTCACATCGGCAGCAACATCGCCCCTTCCCCACCTCCAGATTACGACCGGCGTACCTGGCGCAGACACCACCGGCTCCAGGACGACGCGCTCCTCGTGGGATTCTTTGGCTTCTTGAATGCCAGCAAAGGCGTGGAGACGCTCCTGAAAGCGTTGGCTCGCCTGGTCGAGACCGGCGTGCCCGCACACCTCGTTTTCATCGGCGGGCGCACCGGCTCCAGCGACATCACCAATTTCACCTACGCCGACGAAATTGATGCCCTAATCGCAGCGTTGGGACTGCAGGAGCGCGTGCTGCGGACGGGCTTCACCATCCCCACGGAGGTGTCGGCCGCGCTGCTGGCTGCCGACATCTGCGTGCTGCCCTACCGCGACGGGGCCAGCCTGCGGCGGGGAACACTCCACGCCTGCCTGGCCCACGGACTGCCCATCATCACCACCGTCCCCCGCGCTCCCATCCCCGCCTTGCAAGATGGTGAGAACCTGCTCCTGGCACCGTCGCAGGACCCCGCTGCGCTGGCCGAGGCCATCCTGCACCTGTGGCATGAACCGGACCTGCGCTTACACCTGGGGCAGCAAGCCACCGCCCTGGCTGCGGAGTTCTCGTGGGAGCGCATCGCGGCCCACACAGCGGAATTATTCCGGCAGCTGGCGATGGAACAGGTCTGACGTCATATCCCCCGTAGAAGAACCGTCTCAGGGCACAATCTCCAATGTTAGCAAGGGAACAGTGTCGTTGGGGTAACATTGCCCGTTGGACGCGGTCGCCGGCAACCGCATCCCTGTTATGGGATCGTATACCCCTACATACAGGGTGTAAGTTCCCGGCGGTGTCCCCTCTGGGACGGTAAGAGTGTAAGTTTCGTCCAGGACTTCACCTGCTACCCAGTGATCGGTGGTGTAAACACCACCCTGGGGCCAGGAGTCGAAACCAGCAATGAACTGACCGTCCACACTCATCAGGTGATTAAAGACAGCGTAAATCTGCGGTGGCGGTTCCAACGCTTGCCAGTATTCTACCAGCTGGGTGGATTGGCCGGCGTGGAGGCGGGTACTTTTCAAACGGTAGCCCTGCAAACGCAACAGCGTGCCGAAGCGAAAGTCGGTGTGTTCCCGTCGCCGCGACGGATGGTAGCGACGGGAATGTTCCTTGACGTGGATGATACCGATGTCAGCCCACGCCCCCTCAAGAAGGATAGTGGAGCCGCTTAGATATTCCTTCACTGTCAGTGCGTGCCGTTGGCCAGTCACAACCCAGAACTGTCCATCTGGGCCAACAACCTGGAGTTGAACGTGGTAGTGTCCTTCCGGCAGATCACGGAGCAAGCGGTAGCTAATCTGTTGTTGGACAATCTCGCCTGTGTGCCACTGAGCAGCTGGGTAAAAAACCGGCCCCAGCGCGTAAGTGACCACGTCCGTGTCTCGCCTCCCGGTGAGACGCAGTCGAAACAGTGTTCCCTCCAGCAATCCCCATCCCTGCCACCATAACTTCAAATTGAGGAAATCGCCCTGGAAAATCACCTCGCTCTCCGGTTGGGAACCTATCAGCTGCAAGGCGTCGTCGAAAGTAGCCGTGGCTTCCAGCCATTGAGGAATAGCGGTTCTTCTCTCGCCCGGTTTAGTATTGGGACTGCCGTCATGCACCACTAAGGGAAGATAACAGGTGTGAACCTGTGCTGAGGGCGTAGTGTTGGCGTAACGGCTATGCACTTGAAGCGTCGTTAAAGTGAGCCATGTTGCGCTTTCCGGCGTGACCAGTTCTGCACCCTGCATACGTAACTTCAGGGTGTATTCCCCAGGCGGAAGGCCCGGAGGGAGCCGCAGACCACGTTGTTCGATCCAGCGCTCCGGCAGGTAGGCAGTTGTGACCTGGTAAAGCGGCCCCATGACAAAATCACGATCCAGCCAGTTTTGCCCATCGGGGCCGAACAGGGCCAGATGATAGCTAATGCGCCAGCTTAACGTCTGCCCCTCCCACTCCAGGCGCACACGCAGGGTATCATCTGGAAAACATCGGGTGTGGTCCACGGCGGCTTCCACGAGCTGCAGCGCTTCTCCAAAACCGATATCAGAGGCGACTGTGTGCGTGATTGCCGGCGGGGTGATGTAAAGAGCTAGATCATGTACTCTGTCAACGTTGTAAGCATTCTCTGCCAGCCAGCGGCTGACCTCAAAGGTCGGATCGGCATCTTTGACGGCGCCATAGGATACCCAAAGTTGGGGATGTTGTGCCGCGATCTGTTCCAGGTGTGGCAGATCCACTTCAGCGTTGAATCCCGGCGGCGCGGCTTGGGGGATGCGGTAGACGTTCAGGTAATCAGGTGGGGGATAGTAAATAAGGAGCAGCGCAGGCCACGGACCATTCATGACCAGCGCGTCACCGGGCTGTGCTATCTTGTACAGGTAAGCGACTTGCTCAGAAAATGTCGTGTCCGGCGGCAAGAAAAGCCGGTCCCAATGCTTGATCAACGTCACGAGCACCAGAAAAGCAATCCCCAGCCGCAGCAGGTGAGGACGCAGATACGTCAATGCCGCAGCCATGCTCAGCGCCAGGGCAGGAAAAACTATCATCAGATAGCGAGACTTGATAGCTTCTGGAATAAAGAAGATGATGACGGTGGGGATGGTGGCCCAGAGAGACAGCAGTCCTCCGGTCAGAGGGGATTTGCGCCATGCCAGTCCCCATCCGATGCCGGTGAGGATCAATCCGCTAAGAACAGGAGGCCACAAAGTAGAGTGGTGCCAATATAAGTAGAGGTCCATTATTGCCAGACGCAGTTCTTCCAGCCGGAGCTCATGGACGGGGAAACGGCTTAGAGTAGCGATGAGGGTTCTGTGTATGCCAGGGGAGAGAAAAATAAAGCTGCCCAGGGCAGTCAGAACACTGGCAAGAGTCAGCAACCAGGGCCGGCGGATGGGGCGGGTGCGGTGAGGGAAAAGGATGAGCGACATGCCTTCCACAGCCCAGAGCAGAGCTAAGTAGTAATGTGTGAGAATGCCGATGAGGGTAAATCCAATCAAGGTGGCTCCGTGACGCCCATCCGGATGCTGTATCCAACGACACCAAGCGTCGAGAGTCATCAAGGCGAGGAGCAACACGAGGGCGTACATCCGCCCTGTACGTCCGGCCCAAATACTGTAAGGCATGACGGCAAGGAGCACCGCCGTCCACCAGCCTCCTTCCACTCCCAGTAATCGCTTCCCCACCCGGAAACCCGCGGCCACGCCCAGGACGCCTATCAGAACAGAGGGATAGCGAACAATGAACTCCTCCGTACCCGCCACCTTGAACCATAGCGATAGCAAGAAATAATAAAAGGGGGGGTGCTCCCGCGTGGCTTGCATTATGTAGTGGAGAACACCAGCAAGGGGACGATGAGCCACGACAACAGTGGCTACCTCATCAAACGTCAGGTCGGCATAACTGACATTCCACACGCGTACGCCGTAGGCCAACAGCAGTATAGCGGTCACTCCAACGATCCAGAGAAAGCCGCTGCATCTGTGCGCCGCCGTGTTTTGTTGCTTCTCTGTCCAGCTTGTGCCCCATGTTCTTCGTCTAAAAATGGTCATTAGAAAATGATACCCCCCGATCCAAATCTAGCTTACGTTTCGAGGCATTGGAGCAAAATTTACACTTACACTGCTCCCAGCCCCAGCTCGGTGGTGTTCCAATCTTCCTCGTCAACCCGCCCCCGGGGATGGGGGCTTAGAGCTTTTGGGAATAGCTATGTCACTTTTACCACAGTGCGTTTCGAGATGCGGGCTATCCGCTAGCCACACCCTTCTCCGGCGGCCGCTCGCGCAACAGCACGCCTTCCAGCTGCAACAGCGCAACCTTCCGTTCCAGGCCCCCGCCGTACCCCGTGAGCGCGCCGTTGTGCCCCAGCACGCGGTGACAGGGCACGATGATCGCTACGGGATTCGCGCCCACCGCCTGCCCCACCGCCCGCGCCGCCCACGAGTTCCCCACCATCCGCGCCACCTCGCCATAGGTAGCCGTCGCGCCGTAGGGGATGGTGAGGAGCACCGCCCACACCGCCCGCTGGAACGCAGTTCCTCGCAAGTCTAACGGCAGCGTGAAGTAGCGACGTTCCCCGGCGAAATATTCCCGCAACTGCGTGGCCGCGCGTTCCAGGAATGCGTGCCCGCCAGCCTGGGGGGATGCGATACCCCGTCGCGCCAGCCGGCGCAGAACGGTCTCTCCCGGCGGCGCAGCACAGGTGACGCAACACAAACCGCGTTCCGTCACACAGAGCCAGAACTCGCCAAGAGGGCTGGACACCGTCCAGGCGTAAGCGCGCGTCTCAACCATCATCGCCTCCATTCTTGCCCATCCAAGCCGCTCCTGAACCAGAAGAATCAACCATCAAGCCCTATTGTAGCAGCAAATGCGGTTAACGTCCAGGACTTGAGAATTACGCATGACCTCATTCTTCATTCTCTATTCTTCATTCTCTATTGCTCGGTTGACAGTTCGCCTTTAAGGATGATAATGGTCTCACAATGTCAAACCGACACCGCAAGAATCCCGATCTCATACCGCCGCCACAGCTCGTGGAGACCACGGCCGCACTCCAGCGACTGGTCGCCCGCCTCATGCAAGAACCGCGCGTGGCGGTGGACACCGAATCCAACAGCCTCTACGCTTACCACGAGCGCGTCTGCCTGATCCAGTTTTCGCTCCCGGGGAGTGACTACCTCGTGGATCCCCTGGCCGTGGAGGATTTGAGTCCGCTCGCGCCTTTCTTTGCCTCCACCGCGATCGAAAAAGTCATCCACGCCGCCGACTATGACTTGATCGT
This sequence comes from Thermoflexia bacterium, assembly GCA_030605705.1. Classification (GTDB taxonomy): domain Bacteria; phylum Chloroflexota; class Anaerolineae; order B4-G1; family SLSP01; genus JAUWHU01. The sequence goes on from JAUWHU010000330.1 coordinate 5,873, forward strand.
GTTGCAACGGGATTACCACTTCACCTGTGGCCGCCTCTTCGATACCATGTGGGCCGCGCGTGTCCTGGGTTGGTCGCAAGTCGGTTTAGGTCACATCTTGGAAAACCACTTCGACGTACACCCCAACAAGAAATTCCAGCGCTACGACTGGGGCCGGCGGCCCTTAGAACCCCAGCCCATTTCCTACGCCTGCATGGATACCCATTACCTACTTCCTCTGCGTGAGATACAGACAGCCGAACTCCGGGAAAAGGGTCGTTGGGAAGAAGCACAGGAGATTTTCGCCTACCTCTGCCAACACGTCGCCCACCCCACGCTCTCTGACCCAGATGTCACCTTCTGGCGCATCAAGGGAGTTCACACTCTGAACGCAGGGGAACAAAAAGCACTCTACCGGCTGCATCTCTGGCGCGAGCGTACCGCCGAGCGACTCGACCGCCCCGTGGTCAAGGTCATCAACAACCACCGGCTGCTCGACCTGGCCTGTGTGCAACCCCGCAACCGGCAGGAATTGCGGGACGCCGGCATGACCTCCTTGCAGATCCGCCGCTTCGGAGAGGGGGTGCTGCGCGCCCTGCGCGCCAAGTCCCGTCCCCTCCCGCCCCCGCCGGCTGAGAGCAAACGCCCACCGGAAGCGGTTATGAGTCGCTATCATTCCCTGCGTGCCTGGCGCAAGGACATGGCTTATTGCCGGGGCGTGGATTCTGACGTGATCCTTCCCAATGCGACCTTGTGGGAGCTCTCCCGGCATCCGCCGGAAACGCTGGACGAGCTGCTGCAAGTTCCGGGGATCGGCCCCTGGCGGCAAGCACATTACGGGCCAGACCTATTGGCCTTGCTCCAGGGCCTACCCCGCCCGGTCGTCTGCTAAAGCGCGTCCGTCCCCGCCGAATCATGCGTCTGGGGGTATCTGCCTCGAAAATAACCGGTTCGTAGTAGCGCCTGCAGTCGCTGGCGGCGCTGAACGACTAAAGTCGTTACTACAAGTCATTTTCGTCCTTGCGGGTGAACGCAGTTCGTGATGACTGCTTCGAAAATACCCCCAGATGTGGCCGGTCTCCTGACCGAGCCACAGACGGGCACGGTCGGCGCAGTTTGGGGCGGAAGGCCCTAATGAGACCGGCCCGAGCTAGTGAATTTTCGTCCTTGGTAGTGTGTAAACACTCGTGACAACTTCTCAATAAATAGAGTGCGGCAAAATATCTGTTACCACTCTTTTTTAACGCAGAGTCGCTGAGAGGCAGAGTCGCAGAGAAAACCTTATGAAACTCTGCGCCTCTGAAGTAGGGGCGACCACAAGGGGTCGCCCAAACCACTTTAACCCAGAGTAAGGAGACCTTCCTGATGGCAAACCTATGGCACGAGCTCCCGCCGGGACCAAGCGAATTTCCTAATGTGATCTACGTCGTCATCGAAATCCCCAAACGTTCCCGCAACAAGTTCGAGTACGACAAACACGGCGGATTCATCAAACTCGACCGCGTGCTCTATTCTTCCTTGCATTACCCGGGTGATTACGGCTTCGTTCCCCGCACGCATTACGATGATGGCGACCCATTGGACGTCCTGGTGATGACGAATGAGCCGACTTTCCCCGGCTGCCTCATCGAAGCGCGTCCTCTCGGCATCTTCCGCATGTTGGATCGGGGTCTGGCCGATGATAAGATCATCGCCGTACCCGCCACCGACCCCTTGTTCGATGGCTACCAGGATCTGGAGGACGTTCCGCCACACTTTTTGCAAGAAGTCGCACACTTCTTCTCGGTCTACAAGGACCTGCAACACATCGGCGTCAAAGTGCTCAAGTGGGAAGGACGTGAGGCGGCCCTGCGGGAAATCGAGAGAGCGTGCGGCCTCTACGCGCAGTACCTGCGCACCTCCCGCTGAGGCATCGCGGCCAGCGTCACAGCGTCACAGCGGCGCAGCGTTGCAGAACATACCTTAACGCAAGGGCTTGGGGAACCACAGGGGGTTCCCCCTACGTTTCGCTCTTTCGCCTTTTCGCTCTCTCGTTTTTTCGCTCTCTCGCTCTCTCATCTTCTCGCTTTCTCGCCTTTTCGCCTTCTCGCTCTCTCGCCTTTGCCTTTCTAACCCACCTGAGTACAATAGAATCCCATGAGCGTTGTAGAGGAAATCAAGGAACGGTTAGATATCGTAGAGATTGTGGGCCGTTCCGTGCGCCTGCAAAAAGCCGGACGGAGTCTCAAGGGTCTCTGTCCCTTCCACACTGAAAAAACACCCTCCTTCTTCGTTTTTCCCGACAGCCAGCGGTGGCATTGTTTCGGTTGTGACAAGGGCGGCGATGTCTTCACCTTTGTGATGGAACACGAAGGCTGGGACTTTCGCACGGCCCTGGAGGAGCTGGGGCGTCAGGCCGGCGTCGAGCTCCGCCCCCTCACTCCGGCCCAGGCCCAGGCCGCGACCGAGGCTGAACGGCTTCGCGCTGCCTTGAAAGCGGCTACGCACTACTACCACACCCTCCTGCTCACCGCCCCCCAGGCCCACAAAGCCCGCGCCTACCTGGAAAAGCGCGGCTTCAAGCCAGAAACTAACGAGCGTTTCCAGGTAGGGTATAGCCTCAAGTCATGGGATGCCTTGCGCGCCCACCTGCTGGGAAAAGGCTTCACCGTGGAGGAACTGGTAAAAGCCGGGCTGTTGGTGCAGAAGGATGATGGCGGCACCTATGACCGCTTCCGTGACCGCCTGATGATCCCCATCCGTGACCGGCGCGGCCAGGTGATCGCCTTCGGAGGGCGGGTGTTGAGCCACGGGGATGAGCCTAAATACATCAACTCTCCCCAGACGGCGCTCTTTGACAAAGGCCGCACGCTCTTCGGCCTGTCCTTCGCCAGACAAGCCATTCGCCAGGCCGACGCCGCCATCATCGTGGAAGGGTACATGGACGTGATGATCCCCTATCAGGCAGGCTACCACAACATCGTAGCCCCGATGGGCACTGCCCTGACCGAAGCGCACTTGAAACAACTCCAACGGCTGACCCACCACTTCATCCTGGCGCTCGACCCAGACACCGCCGGCATCCAAGCGACCCTGCGCAGCCTGGAAACCGCGCAGCAGACATTGGACCACAAGTGGGATGCCGTCTTCGATCCACGGGGGCTGGTCGGCTACGAGGGCCGCCTCAACGCCGACATCCGCGTGGTCGTTCTGCCCGATGGTCTCGATCCTGACGAATTGGTGCTGCAGGACTCGGCCCGCTGGGAGCAACTGTTGGCAAGCGCCCAGCCCATCGTCCGGTTCTACTTCACGCAGCTGCTCCAGAAGGAAGATCCGAAGGAACCCAAGGGCAAGGCCCGTATCGTGGACGCCATGTTGCCGCTGCTGCGGGACATCTCCAACAGCATCGAGCGGGAAGCTTACGCCCAGGAGATCGCCTTGCAGCTGGGCCTGGACGCCCGCATGTTGTTAGATAGGTTACGCGTCCGGGAGCGCGTGGCCGCCGTCCGTCGGGGACAGGCCGCCGGGGCTTCCCTCAAAAAAAGCCAGCTGCCCGCCGATTTAGAGGGGCACGCCCTCCACGTCCTGCTGCACTTTCCCATGTTGTTGGAACACGTGGATATGTACCTGGTCACAGCGGATCTGGAGCCGCTGCACGATGAGGATTTTACGCTGGGGGGCCGGCTGATCTGGGAAACGTGGTTGGAGGTATTGGCCGATCCCACACAGGAGCTCCAAGAGCTGCTGCCCCCCGATTTGCAGGAGCAGGTGCTCGCCTGGGGGCAAATTCCCACGCCGGAGGTACCGGTGGAACATTGGGAGCGAGACCTCGTGCGCACCATCCTGACACTGCGCGAGCGTCGCGTCCGGGAAACCCTGCACGAAGTGCAAAGGTTGGTGATTGAAGCGCAGGCCGAGGGAGACATGAAAGCGGCGCATTACGCCCCCACCTTCAACGAGCTTCACGCTTTGCTGGGCCGCATCCAGCGGGCCAGCGTGCAGGCCGACGAAATTTTGCTGAGGAAAAGCACGGATGACAGCACGTAGCCGCAAACAGCCTTCTCCTGAACAGGCCCTCGGCCTGGGAGATGAGGGGGCGCCGGAGACCCTCTCAGTGGAGAAAGTCCCAGAAGAAACGGCGAGCTGGGATCAAACGCTGCAAACGCTGCCTTCCCAGACCAGGGCAAAACACAGCGAGGAATTCGTCATCCCCACCTACGATTTGATTGACGATCCCGTGCGGATGTACCTCCGGGAAATTGGACAGGTGGAGCTCCTATCGCCCGCTCAAGAAGTCTGGCTGTGCATTATTCGGGAAGCTGCAGCCCACCTGGGCGAGATCCGACAGACGCTGGCGACCTCCTCTAATTCGGAGCCGCTGAAACACACAGCCGCCCAGCTCTACAAAGAAGCGCGTGGAGCCTGGAGGGTCGGGGTGCGCGCCGCCAAAAAATACCATCTCCCCATGGCAGACCCGGCAGACATCGTCACGGAAGTGATTCAGCAACAAGAAATCCTACTCTCCTCCTCACTTTCTGTTTTCCAACAGTACATAGGGCCAAACCATTGGCGAGATGACCCACAATGGCACCCGGTCATCATCCAACTGCTGGAAATGGCGATGCTGCTCTATCTACTGCCTTCGCCGCTCCTGGTCTGCATCCAAAAATATCTTGCCGACAGGGGGCGTTGGCCCAGGCTCCGTTGGATCAGGGTACGCCTCAAGTCTCCGGAAGACATCCAAGACTGGTATCTCCAGGTAGAAGCCCTGGCGCTCGAAGCTCAACAAACGTTGGTCCGCGCCAACCTGCGCCTGGTCGTCAGCATCGCCAAACGCTATATCGGGCGCGGCGTCACCTTCTTAGACCTGA
>JAUWHU010000485.1 GCA_030605705.1 Thermoflexia bacterium
CCAGGGCGAGAGAGGTTTGGGAAGTTACTGTACGATGCTCGCGACAATGCGAACCGCCGCCGGCTATCTCCAGGATCAGGAGGGAGGATGCCTGCTTCTGGAAACACCACAGTTACAGGCTTCCTTCGAAGACCGCAATACATTGAAACCTCTGGATAGGCAGGTGATCAAGGATCTCGGCCTGCGTTTTAGAGGACAGCAGGCCTGGCCCTGGTTTCGGGTGTTTGCGCCTGGAAGGATACCGTGGTTTATCACGGCCCCTCAGGCTCGTTTCCTCACGGTGATGCTGGAACAAGCCCTGATCGTGGCTCAATCTGTGCGGGAGACTGACATCCCGCTCATCAAGTGCTTCGAGGTCATCCCCCTTCCGGCAAAGGTTGATTTGCCGGTACGCACTCAGGAGGATGGCGCGTGGCTCCTGCGCCAGGAGACGGTGGAACCGCGCTACCTGCTGGTGCAGCTCGAGCACGACGTCGAGGCCCTGGCCGATTGGCGACGGAAGTTGCCGCTGCGGAAGATGCAGGTGCAGGTACACCTATCACTAATGCCCGCCAATATTTGGGAGGGCGATCCGCCGCCTTATTTTTCCTACCTCTTGCTGGTCGCGGATGCACAGTCAGGCTTTATCCTGAAGAGTGATTTGATGTTGGCGCGGCCCACGTTAGCGGAAATGCTTGCGGAGATCCCTGACCGTCTGCTGGGGATTTTTCAACAGCTGGAACTCCGCCCGCAAGAAGTACAGGTTGCCTCTTCGCGCCTCTACGACCTCCTGGCCTTGCACTTGGGCCAGTTGGGGATCATGCTAACGGCCCACGCTGAACTGCCGGCTTTAGAAGACGCGTTGGCGGCGCTGAATCAGATGATGGAAGAGGATTTTTGAGGCTAGCCGATGTTTGATTGGCACGTTCACACGCACCATTCCTGTGATAGTCAGGCTTCTATGGCCGCGATGGCCCGCGCCGCGCACGCTGCCGGCCTGGCGGGCGTGGCCTTCACCGATCACGTGGAGTGGATGCCGGGGGATGAAGCCACCGGCATCCTGAAGTCGCCGGCTTACTTCGCCGAATTGGACGAGCTGCGGGCGCGCTACAATGGCGAAATGCAGCTCCTCGCCGGCGTGGAAGTGGGCGATTCCCATCGCTTCCCGGCCGAGACCCGGGAGATTGTGTCCGCCTGGCCCTGGGATTACATTCTGGGGTCCATCCATTGGGTTGACGGTCAGCCCGGTTGGGAGCCGGAGATGTTTGAATCGGGGGTCGCGGTGGCCTACGCGCGCTATTTCGACGAGTTGATCGCACTGGCGCAGGGAGGGGAATACGACGTGCTGGCACATTTCGACCTGGTGCGACGAGATTCCTGGGCAGTGTGCCGGCAGGTGTTGCCGGTGGAACCCTACGCCGAAGCGATCCGCGAGGCTCTGCGCGCTGTGGTGGCGCGAGGGAAGGGGTTGGAGATCAACACCTCGGCTTGGAGCGCGGGGTTGGATGAACCCTGCCCCGGCCTGACGATCCTCCGCTGGTACCGGGAGCTGGGCGGCGAAGTGCTTGTCTTTGGTTCGGACGCCCATCGCCCGGAGCGCGTGGGAGCGGACTTTGACCGCGCGCGCGACCTGGCGCTGGTAGTGGGCTTCACTCGCCTGGCGCGCTTCGAGCGGCGGCGCATCGTGGGATGGGACGCTCTCGAATGAGCGACCTCCCGATGCGGGGGCCATGTCGCCGGCCGGCTCGGGTTTCCACCCGGAGAATGACGTGAACGACGTAGAGACTGTCCTGGAGCAATGCCATTGGCCCGCGTTGGCCGCACCCTATGACCGCGCGCTGCGCGAGGCAGTACGCTTCATCTTGGAACGCTTCGATGATGTAACGGGCATCGTCGTGAGCGGCACCATTCTGCGGGGCGTGCCTGCTCCCACCAGCGATCTGGACATCTACGTGATCCGGCAAAAGCTGCAACGGCAGCGTCTCCAACGATTTTTCAACGGTGTGCCGGCGGAGATCTTCGTAAATCCTGCCGCACAGGTGTTGACGTACTTCGTCGAAGAGCGCAGGGCCGGGCGGCCCATCACGGCGCACATGCTGGGGACGGGCTTCGTGATCCTGGAGCGTTCCCCGGAGGTCGCTGAATTGCGCTTGAAGGCGCGCGAGGTGTTATCACTGTCCCCTGATCTCGACGCCGAACGCCTGACGACGCTCCGCTACATGGCGGCCCTCCGTTACGAAGACGCCACCGATGTGAGCGCCTCGCAGCCAGAAACCGCGACGATGATCCTGGGGCTGGCCGTCTACGCCATGCTGCACTACGCTTTCCTGAAAGCCAACCGCTACATTCCGAGGGACAAGGATCTGTTGGAACGACTGACATCGCTGAGCACAGACCTGGCCTCGCTGGCCCGGGCGTTTTACGGGACGGCCTCGCTGGAGGAGCGCTTGTCGCTGGCCGCTCAAATTGCCGAGCGCACTATCGAGACGCAAGGCTTCTTCGAGTGGGAGTCCGGGCCGGAGGAGCTTGGCCCTTGAGCGTTTGGACAACTAATCACCAGTCACTAGAGTTGTTCCTGAATAAACAAAACCAGAAATTGGACGCGGATTTTCACGGATCACACGGATGACTTCCCGGAAAAAAAAGAGGCTAATTTTAACGCAGAGACGCCAAGGCGCAGAGATGGCAGATTTATGGGGTAAAAACCCAGCTGCTCTTATTTTGAGCGCTCTCTTGGCCTAAAAGTGGCTCGCCAGTCTTGTTACCAGACATATTTTGGGCGATCAGATGGAGCGAAATCTCGTCGTGCCCTCACTAATCTGTGTAGCCCCAATTTCCCTTGCGTCTCTGCGCCTCTGCGTTGAAATCTTTGATTCTTTCAGTAGACTCACGGATATTTTTGTAAAAAACAAGAAAAAATCCGTGTTGCTCCGTGGTATCCGTGTCCAAAAGATTACTGTTTTTATTGAGGAGCAACTCTACTAACTTATTTTCGAGGTAGATACCTTGCGACCATTCTATCGTAACGGGGTGATATGAACCAAGAATCTTTGATGACTATCGTGATTCCCGCGTACAACGAGGCGCACCGCTTGCCGGAGACCCTCCGGCGCGTCACGGCTTTCGTGGAGACGTGCCGTGAGCCGCTGGACGTGCTCGTGGTAGACAACAACAGCCACGACGCTACCCGCGAGATCGCGGAGCGTTTCGCGGCGGAACATCCTGCCTTGCGTGTGGTGGGGCAGCCGGTGCAGGGGAAGGGGGCCGCCGTCCGCAAAGGTGTCTTCGAGGCGGCGGGCCGTTACGTCTTCATCTGCGATGCCGACCTGGCGATGCCTATTGAGGAGCTGCCGCGTTTCTTCCCCGCAGCTCTGGGAGGGGAGTACGACATCGCCATCGGTTCCCGTGAAGCGCCCGGCTCTCATCGCTACCACGAACCCTGGTACCGTCACGTGATGGGCCGTGTTTTCAATTTCCTCGTCCGCGCGTTGGCGGTGCCGCGCATCCAGGACACGCAGTGTGGCTTCAAAGCGTTCCGCCGCGAGGTCGCCCGCGAGATTTTCGGCGTCCAGCGGATTGATGGCTTCACCTTCGACGTGGAAATCTTAGCCATCGCGCAGCGTTGGGACTACAAAATTTTGGAGGTCGGCATCCCCTGGTATTACGGCGAGGAGGGCAGCATCAGACCTGCCCAGGATTCCATCCGCATGTTGCGGGATGTTCTCCGCATCCGCCGCGCCATTCGCTCCGGGGTATACGACCGGTGAATGCCAACTTTCAGCTTTTAACTTTCAACTTGTAACTTGTAACTTTCAACTCCAATTAGAGGCGACACATGGCCGAAATTTTTACCCGTCCCGTTAAAGCAGCCAAGATCATCAAAAATCCCTCGTGGGAGCAACTGCGCGAGTGGGCCAACATCGAGGAAACGACCACTTGCTTTGGCTCATCGCGCTACGTCACCCGCATCCGCAGCCGTTCCGCTAAGTTCACCGACATCCTTTTCGGTGAGCCGAACGCCGAACAACGCCGCTGGCTGGAGGAAATCCAGGCGACGTTGGGTACCGAACGGCTCATTCAACTGGACCGCGTCATGGGCAATCATCCCGACTTCCGGCTCCACTGCCGCCTTTACGTGCCTGTGGATCACGCCCGGCTGGCCTACATGTGGGGGCAGTCGCTCTTCGACGCGCCGCCTGAATACGCGGAGAGCGCGCGCGCCGACCTCACCACGGTGATGGTCGGCAAGTGGCGCGATAAGTTTATGGAGCGCCGCGTCCTCGTGGACCCCACTACCTTCACGACTTATGCCCTGGGCAGCGATTACATGGGCGAGGTGAAGAAGTCCTTCCTGCGTATGGCGATGTACTGGGTCAAGCGGCACGGCGGTCTGGGGTTGCACGCCGGTTCCAAACTTATCCGCGTGCGCGACGCGCGTGGCGAGCTGGTGGAGCGCGGGGTCATTTTCTTCGGGCTGAGCGGTACCGGCAAGACGACACTCACGTGCCACCATCATTTTTTGGAGGGGGAGGGCGAGGTCGTCTCCATCCGCCAGGATGACGTGGTGATGATGCAGCCGGACGCCTCGTGTTACGGTACCGAGGATAACTTCTTCATCAAGACCGAGGGATTGGAGCCGGTCAGCCAACCTTTGCTCTACAAAGCGGCGACCTCTCCCCGGACGATGTTGGAGAACGTGTGGGTCAATCCCGATGGCGCGCCGGACTTCCTCAACTACACGCTAGGGCGCAACGGGCGGGCCATCGTCATCCGTGAGGAGATGGACTACACGGACGACTCGATTGACTTGCCCCGCGCCGATATCGTCGTCTTCATCACCCGTCGCGAGGACATCGTCCCTGCCGTTGCGCGGCTGACGCCGGAACAGGGCGCGGCCTTCTTCATGTTAGGCGAATCCATTGAGACGGCAGCCGGCGACCCGGCACGCGAGGGTCAGGCCGTTCACAGCGTCGGCACCAATCCGTTCATCATCGGCGCCTTCGATGAGGAGGGGAACATTTTCATGCGAATGTTGCGCCAGAATCCCGGCGTCCAGGTCTTTTTGCTCAACACCGGGCGGATCGGGGGGCGCGGCGTGGATCACAAAATGCGCTGGCAGGCCGACGGCTCCAAGATGGGCGCCAAGATCGGTGTGCTGGACTCCACCGAGATCATCAAGCAGATCGCGCGGGGCGGTATCCGCTGGGAGCGGGACACCGATTGGGGTTACGAGGTTGCCGTCGCGGTCGAGGGTGTCGCCGACTACGCCGCGCGCCTCAATCCCCGCCGCTACTACACCGGCGAGGAATACGCCGAGCTCACTCGCCTCATCCAGGAAGATCGCGTCGCCTGGCTGGCGAAATTCCCCGAACTGGCCCCGGAGATCCCTACGTCGTTGGGGTTGTGAGGAACGCGAGCGAACAAGAATTTCACCACGGAGGGCACGGAGCGCAGTGTGGGCAGGCAGTGCCCACAACACATAGTTCTGGATTTACTGTTTTCTTCTCCGCCATCGGTCATAAGACCTTATGGTCGTTGATGTTCTCCGTGGTTATGTCTCTCTTGGTTCTGGCTTGTCCAGGTTAGGGAGGAGTACCCATGAATGACGAACTTTTCACTGAACTGCTAGCAAGCGTGCGCGAAGGCGGCGCTATCATGCGTGGTGAAAAAGAGCCTTCACGCAAGTTTGTGGTGGAAACACCGGATGTAAAGCACATTCGAGAGCGTTATCGGCTTTCGCAAAGCGAGTTCGCAACTTTACTTGGAATTAGCGTCAAGACTCTACAAAATTGGGAACAAGGACGACGTGTCCCACGTGGAACAGCACGGATTCTGTTGCGAGTTGCAGCCAAACATCCTGAAGCCGTGTGGGACGTTGTTCGGCCAACCATTCGACAAATCCAGGGTTAGCGCGGCTGACGCCGGAGCAGAGCGCGGCTAATAACATGCTGGAGCCGACTACGTGTGCGAAATGCGCGATTTATCTCGCGGCCCATTAGGCGGGTAATCCTCAATGAATGGCAGGAGGGAAAAGAAACTATGCTCAACAAGATGCGCGAGCCTACTAACGGACTGACTCACTTCTTTGCCGGTATTGTGGCAATTGGTGGACTGGTGGCGCTGCTATTTGTTGGTCGAGACGATGTCGGTAAACAACTTTCCTTGTTGGTTTATGGGAGCAGCTTGTTGTTGATGCTTTTTGCCAGCTCGGCATACCATCTCATCCAAGCCCAACCTGAACGGATTCTGATTCTGCGCAAGTTTGATCACGCAGCTATTTACATCCTGATTGCCGGTACTTACACACCTTTCTGCTTCAATCAGTTCACAGGATTTGGGCGATGGGGTGTGCTGGCAATCATCTGGTCTTTGGCTGTGGCAGGAATCATCACCAAAATGTTCATCATCAACCCACCGCGCGGGCTGAGTGCCGGGGTGTATTTGGTGATGGGCTGGCTATCGTTGCTGATGCTGAGAGAGATGGTACGAGTCTTACCCGTGGGTGCTCTGGTCTGGTTATTACTGGGTGGAGTATTCTTCACCATTGGGGCTGTAGTCTATATCACCAAGATTATGGATTTTGCCCCCGGAGTATTTGGGTTTCATGAGGTCTGGCATATCTTCGTCATCCTGGGTTGTCTGAGTCACTATATCGCCATTTTGGTCTACGTAGCTCCAGCGCCACGGATTTTCTAATAGAGCGAAGGCTCCCCTGAAAAAAGGTTATTCTCACCACAGAGACACAGAGGACACGGAGAAGATGGAGAAAATTTGATGTTTGGTTTAAGAAAATTACACTTTATACGTCAAAAAGTTAATTTTTTCAAGATCAAGTTCAAATTCTCTGTGCTCTCTGTGTCTCTGTGGTAAATTTCCTAGTTTTTTAAGTAGACTCAGCTAACGATCAATCAGCCTCCAGTCCCAATCGCCGGGACATCAGAATCACGGAAGCCAGCACACCGCTCCCCAGCAACAGGTCTATCAAGACAGCGGTCATCATACCGCGCGGCCCGACGGAATCGAACAATTGCCCGATCAACCAGGGCAACGTCATGCCGCCGATGCTGGCCCCGGCGAAGAACCAGCTGGTCACTGCTCCGGTGATGGTCATACGCCGTTCTGCAAAGGAGACCATGGTGGGAAAACACGAAGCCATGGAAAAACCGACCCACACCGTGCCCATCCAAATGGCGGCGCTGGAGCCTGGGAAGAGTAGAATGATGATCAGACCGCTCAGACACCCGGCCAGATCAGCGATCAGGATCGAGCGTGGTTTCAGCTTCGCCGCGATGGGAATGGAAATCAACCGCCCCAGTGTCAGCGCTCCCCAGAAAATGGAGTTGAGTACATAGGCCGACTTTTCCGTCAAAGCCCCCGATTTCGTCGCGTAGGTGAAGATCCAACTGCCGAAACTGATCTCGGCGCCGACGTAGAAGGCGAAAAAGGCGACGATCAAGGCCAGCAAGGTCACGTTGACCGCCGGACGGCCGGCGTCCCCAGGAGCTTCCCGCCCGCCGGGGCTAGATAACGACAACAGCCACAATCCGACCGGCAGCGCAGCCATAGCCGGAATCCAGTAAGTCCAGTGGATATCGCCGCTAAGATCAACGGACCACCCGGCGATGATGGGGGATAAAAAAGCCCCGACGCCAAAGAAAAAGTGCAGGCCGTTCATGTACGGGCCGACTTTGGCCCCGTGATTCCACACCAGCAGCGTATGCGCGCCGACATCGAGCATGCCCTCGGCGGTTCCTAGCAAAAGCAACGCGCCAGCCAGTAGCCAGAGGATGGAGATCACGGGCGCCAGCGCGGCAGACAGCGCCATCAGCAACAGCACGCCCCCCATGACCCAATGGCCCGGCAAGCGATCGTACACACGACCCGCCAGGATTGAACCCAGCAGATAGCCCGATGAGCGCGCCAGGAACACGAAACTGATCTCGCTCAACAGGGTTCCCGTATGATCCGCCAGGCCCTGCAGGGTCGGGCCTAACGATGAAGCGACGCAGCCCAGCACAATAAAGGAGGCGTAGTACGCGATAGTGCGCGCGATTGTCAGAGATGACTTGGTCACAGAGGTTGATTTTTGATTCATCAGTGGCTCCCCTGAAAAAAGGTCATTCTCACCACAGAGACACAGAGCGTAGTATGGGCAGGCAGTGCCCATAAACTGAGAAAAAATTTAAGTTTTAGTGTAAAAATATTTAACATTGCATGTCACCATGTAAATTTTCTGAATGCTAAGTTTAAAACCTCTGTGTTCTCTGTGCCTCTGTGGTGAGTTTCCTTTTTGGTTCTGGGTTGTCCAGGTTAGGAAGTGTCAGCAGGTTCTCCTCTAACGCGAAACCAACGTTCGCGGGAGAAAATCTAGGCGGTTCAAGTACATAAGCTGCGTGTAGTCCGGGGTGAAGTCAATGCGCGTGATGGCGACGTTGCTCATATAGAACCACTGCCTCTCACGCGCGGGCCAATCGAAAATGGCGTGCAACAGGTGATAGAAAAAACCACCGTGGCTGATCAACGCCACACGGTCGTCTGACTCCCGGTGACGCGCTAATAATGTGCTGAGCACACGCTGTGCGCGCTGGGGACGCTCCTCCGGCTCCTCGAACGGGCGATTCCACCAGCCGTCCTCAGTCACCGTCTCCGGCGGTGACAGCTCCGGGTAATGAGCCGCGAAAAAGGCGCGCGACCGTCCAGGCTGTCCAATGTACTCGCCGGTCTCCGGGTCTTTAAGGAACATCCCCCCGGTTTCATGGAGATCGCGCCAGCCGA
>JAUWHU010000541.1 GCA_030605705.1 Thermoflexia bacterium
ATGAGGGGGTTGAGTTCGGCCATTTGCTCATCACTCAGATGCTCGCTGTGGAAATCCTCCATGGCATTGCGAACCACCATGGCGATGTACATGGCTGTTTCCTGGTCATTCATTGCAGAGGAGGAAACACGTTCTAGTTCCTGTAGCCAGCGTTGAAAGTGCTTGAGTTGTTGTTTCTTGTCAGTTGTCGGGTTTTGAGATGGCATAAATACGTCCCCTGTTATGAAATTGGTATTATTGGACGTTTTTTATTGTGCTTAGGAGCCGTAAAACGGCCGTTTTGTGGTTGTTTTACGGATAGTTACGTCCAACAAGAGTAATTGTTGGACGTATTCTACGCTATGCTCAGGACTTGTCAATTGTCTTTTTTTGTGTCCCGCATTTCCAATTTGCTATATACGGTGTCAATTGCAGGCAGTGTAAACCGGACTATACTTGATGTGATCTTTACATTGTCGGTACACCATCGTTCTGGACCATTTGACTACTTGCCAGAAGACGCAGGATGCTTACGGAGGTCCCATGATTGCCCCACTGGATTTGACCGCTGCGCTGGAGCGTGCCCACCGTGCCCTGGCAATCCTTGAAGAACAAGCCGCGGGCTTCGGTGCGCTGCACATCCCCGTGCATCTCAAACTTGATCTGGAAGCCAAGCGTCGCGAGGTGGTGGAACTGGAAGCGCGCTTGAACGGGTCGGCGACTGCAGCGGCCTCACCGCCGACCTTCGACCAGCGTGGACAGACCGTCGGCACGCAGATCAACGTCGCCGGGGATTACCACGCGCCGCCCGAACGCGCGATCCACATCACCGGCGACGGCAACGTGGTGGGTGACGGCAACGTTGTCCAGGTGACGAAGAGCGCGCCGCCGGAGGCCGCGTCCTCGGCGTCCACACCCGCCGCGCTGCGTCACCGCCTGCAACGCCTGGATTCTGTCGAACTCGAAACGTTATGCCTGGATCACTTTCCCGTGGTCTACGATAAATTCGCGCGCGGGTTGCAGCGGGGCGAGATGCTCAACTTGCTATTGGCTCACTGCCGCCGTAATCCCGAAGAGGCAAAACGCTTGGATGATCTATTGAGGTAGCCGCGATTTCAAACCGCGCTTTTCTGCGGCGCGGACTGGCACGTACCGACAACATGAGGAGTGAAGTATGGACGCAGCCAAACAAGCGCAACTGGCATTGTTGAAACAATTGCATGATGAGGGCATGCTCAATGCCGAGCAATATCGCGCGCCATTCGCCTTTTCGCTGACTCACTCTCTCGCTTGACATCTCACTGCATGTGTCGTAAAATCCTTATATTGAATACAAGGATTTTGCTATGAGACGTGATCCACGAGAAAATGTACAACAACTGTATCCGCTAGCCGAAGCGCAGGGCGGCTATTTTACCGCCGCGCAGGCCCGGCAGTCCGGGTATACCTATAGCCAGCAGCATTTTCACGTTGCACGCGGCAACTGGTTGCGGGTAGACCGGGGCATTTTCAGGCTGTGCAACTTTCCTCCCCATGAGCAAGAAGACCTGATCCGCCTATCGTTGTGGAGCCGTACTCAGCAAGGCCGCCCGCAGGTTGTGGTCTCGCACGAAACAGCGTTGGTGCTCCACGAGTTGAGCGACGTTTTGCCCGCGAAGATCCACCTGACAGCGCCGCCGGGCTTTCGCAAGCCCACCCCGCCGGGCTGCGTGTTGCATTGTGCGGCGCTAACGGCTGTGGATGTCGAAGAACGCGCCGGCTATCGCGCGACCACCCCGCTGCGCACGCTGCTGGATGTGGCGGATAGCCCGCTGAGCCAGGAACATCTTGACAGAGCCGTGACCGAGGCGCTGGAACGGGGGATGGTGCGTCGCGAGGTGTTGGAGACCGCCTGGCGCACGTCGCCCGCACGGCAGCGCCTGGCGCAAGCTCTGGCGGCGGCGGGCCGCGCCATGGAGCTACAGCGTTGATCGGCCCGTATGCCACGTCGCAAGCGTTCCGCAGCGCGCTGGCAGCCCGCTTGCGCAATCTGGCGCAACAGCAAGGTACGGATTTGCGCCGGCTCTACCGGCGCGTGGCCTTCGAGCGGCTGCTGGCGCGCTTGTTTGCGGCCGACGCACCGCCCTGGTTGCTCAAAGGCGGGTATGCGCTGGAATTGCGCTTCGACGATCGGGCGCGCGCCACATTAGACCTCGATCTGACAGTCCCTGATCCGGCGCGCTTGATGCAGGGGACTGGCGCAAAACCGCCGGATTCCTGGACGACGTTCATCTATGCCCGGTTGCAGCAAGCCGCAGCACGCTCCTTGAACGACGGCTTCGAATTCTGGCTCAGCCGCCCACAACTGGAACAGACCGGGGCGCCGGGCGGCGGCTTGCGTTGTCTGGTCGAGGCGCGTCTTGCCGGGCGTACCTTTGCCAAATTCCACCTGGATCTGGGCCTGGGCGATGCGGTTTTGACGCCGGCGGAGTGGGTCGAGCAACGCAGTCTTTTGGAGTTTGCCGGCATCCCGGCGGCGCGCGTGGCGCTCTATCCGGTGGAGCAGCAGTTTGCCGAGAAAATCCACGCCTACACCTTCCCCTGGCGCGAACGCGAAAACACGCGCGTCAAGGATTTGGTAGACTTGGTGTTGCTGAGCACTTCCGGGTTGTTGCATCCCGAGCGTGTGCGCGCTGCGCTGCACGCCACGTTTGAAACGCGCGGAACGCATACACTGCCACGCGATCTACCGGAGCCGCCGGCGGCATGGGTCGCCCCTTATGCGGCTCTGGCGCAGGAGTTTGAGCTCCCGGCGCCAACCCTGGCAGCGGCCTACACGCTGGTGTGTGCGTATTGGCGCGAACATGGCTTCTGATAGTTGGCGCGTCATTCCCGCGTAGGCGGGAATCCAGAAGTAGCCGTGAACTGAAGTTCGCGTCCGGGTGAGAGCGCGCCTGGCAAGCGCGGTTACCAGAGAAAGGAGTAACGATGGATACAGATGCACAAGCCCTGGCGTTATTGAAGCGTTGGCGTGAGCAGGGCCGCCTGACCGAAGCCGAATATCAGGCCGAACTCGCCGCCCTCGCAGGCAATGCTGCCACCTTTGACCAACGCGAGCAGCGGGTGCAGCAGCAGGTCAACGTCGCCGGAGATTACATCTCCCGGCAGGCGGCGCAACCCGGCGCGTCGCCGGCGGTGCTGCGCCAGGCGTACCTCTACCGGCTGCTGCGGCAGACGCGGG
>JAUWHU010000223.1 GCA_030605705.1 Thermoflexia bacterium
CCCGCGCCCGCCGCCAACATCACTAAAGTGACGAGGTCAGTCTCGCCGCACAACAGTTTGATGAAGGTGACAATCGTGGTAATGAACGCGAGCACCCCCAAGATCACGCCATTGATCCCGGAGAGAAAATCACGCAAAGTCTGTTTGTCGTTGTCCATTGGTGCTACTTCCTTATTCCCAAAATAGCGTGCGCGGGGCTAAAGCCCTTGCGCTAAAAGAGCAGAGTTCCTGGCTGCGCCGTGGAATCTATGACCTTCGGGCTAACATTAACCCCCGAAAGCGTAGCAAGCGGGCAGCGCCGCGATTTGGGAAACCACAAGGGTCTCCCCTATGTCAACTACTCCCATACTCCCATACTTCCCTACTCCCTTACTCCTCTCCCTTCCCCGTCACACGGTAAATCGTCACCCCTTCATTCCGGTAGACCGCCGGGAACACCTCGAATTTCTCCAGACCCTCGACGGGATAGCGCTGGCGCTCCACCGGCCCGATGTAGACGTACACGATCTCGTAGCGTTCCAGCAGCGTGCGGGTGAGCGTAGGATCGCTGGTGGTGAAGAGTTGTTGGATGTCCTGCTCGCGGCGGGCCTGTTCCTCGTAGTTGCCGCGCCACTGGTATTCGTGGCCCGACCAGCCCAAGACGGTGGGCAGGCCCGTGAGCGCGGAGACGCGCCCCTCGTAGACGTAGGCTTCGTGGCTATCGGTGGGCGTCTCCAAAATCACCGGCCGGCCGCTAACGTTGGCATTGAGCCAGTTGATGGCGTCCCAATCCTCCGGGTGCGAGTCCGCCAGCCACACCGCGCCGTCTAACGTCCCCGCGCCCGCTTTTCCATAGAAATTACGGTTTTGGGCGGCGCGCGTGGGAATGGCGTAAAGCGGGTAGAGCAGCCCTGCCATGATCAACAGAGTGCTCGCGGTCAGGGCGATGTGGCGCGTTCTGCCCGCCGATCTCTGGGTAAGCCACCACGCGCCGGCCAGACTCCAGCAGACCCACGCTTGGAAGTAGAATTTGAAGATGGTGTTCATCCGGGTGCTGAAGATATCTTTGAGATAGACGAACTCCGGGACCAGCGTAAGTCCCAATCCGAGGAGCGCCAATAGCGCGGGGAAGGTGAGCTCGGCATCCAGGAGCGGCGTTCGCGGGCGGAGGAACGCGGTCAGCAGGGCCACGACGCCGATTAGGAGTAGCCACGCCGTCCAGGGGTGGAGGAGTCGCTGAGTTAGCGAGGCGATGACGGCGTCTAGTTCCACGTTCATGCCCATGATTGACTCGCCGCGCAGGATGGCTTGGAGGTAGGGCGTGCCGACGATGGTGCCCAGCAGCAGGCTGCCGAGGAGGATTCCGGCCAGTAGCAGGACGCTCTGGCCCAAAATTGGCGGCCAGCGGAGCTCGGCTTGACGGATGACGGCGAGGAGCGCTCCTAGCAGCGGGAGGAGGAGGGGCAGGAACATCACGGCGAATTGGGGCCAGTGGGTGGCGTTGAAGAGGTTGGGGAGGATGCCCCCGGCCTGGGAACGCAATCCAATCCAGAAGGGGAGGTAGAGCAGGATGCTGTACGCGCCCAAGATGAGCACGTCCGGCAGCAGTTGCCAGCCGATCTCGATGAGCGGCGCTGCAGGTTGTTGCCGCCAGGCACGCAGCAGTAGCACGGCGACCGTCAGCCCCAGGTAGATGGGCAGATCCCAGGTATTGAGGAATCCCAGCGCTCCTATCACCAAGCCGTATCCTGACCAGAAACGGAAGCGTGCGCGCCAGGGCCGGGTGCAGCTCTCATCATTCCCCCAAAAACTGAACGTGGCTGGATGATGCCAGAGGTTTAACGCGAGCGCGATGGTTAAGAGGACGAAGGGGAGGGCGAGCAGGTGCGGGTGCATATCGCCTAAGATGAAGCTGAAGGCGGGGAACTCGTCAATGACTTCTTGGTGGACGGGGTGGGCGGCGGTGCTGAAGGGGGCGTAATCGTGGAGGGTGCGGGAGGCGCGCCACCAATCGAATTGCTGGGGGGTGAGCCAGATGGCGGTATCTGGCGGGGCGGCGAGGCCGCGAATATCCAACCAGCGCCAGAAGGCGGCCGGCAGGAGGCCGCGAGCGTGTAGTAGTTGGCAGAGAGCGGTGCCGTTGCCCGTCAGCAGGAGGAGGAGCGGGGCGAGGAGGGCTGCGCCGGGGCGGCTGGTTTTTCGCAGGTCGTAGAGCACGCCGTAAGCGCCCACTGCCGCCAGCGCGAACCAGGCGGCGTTGCCTAAGTTGAAGGCGATGGCGCCGGGGAGGCCAGAGAGTTGGGTGAGCATAGCCAGGAGGAGGTAGCCCAGGTAGTAGTAGGAGATGGCGTAGCCGGAGAGCCAGGGGTCGTGGGGCGGCATGGTGGGGGAGCGCAGGACGGCGTTGAGGAAGGCGATCTCCATCCATTTCTCGCCGCCAGTCGTGGCGATTTGTGGTTGGGTGGCGCGGACGGTGGCCCACAGCAAGAAGGCGGCCAGGAACAGTACCTCTGTCGTGATGACGAAGGCGCGATGGGTCTGCCACCAGGGGCGGACTTCGGCCCAGTGTCCACGCATTTTCCACAGCCCCACGAGCAACAGAATCGCTGCAGCGGTGAGGGCTGCGCCGGGTGTGGTGTTCCACACCTGAAGGATCCCGCCCCACCAGAACAGGACGCCGCTCAGGAGCAGCCCCAGCACTTTGGCGGCAGCGTATCCCCGCGAGGGGAGTCGCCGGAGCCAGGCGAAAGCCAGCGGTAGGCCCGCCAGCGCGAAGAGCTGGAGGGTCAGGTACCAGGGTAGGAGTTCGTTAATTGGCATAAGAGTTAAGAGTTGAAAGTTAGCAAGTTACAAGTTGAAAGTTGAAGGCCAACGTAGGGGAAACCCTCCGTGGTTTCCCAACGTAGTCGAAAGTCGAAGGTCAAGAGCCGTCAGGAGATTGTGGTTCCGCTTCTTGCTCCGTCTGCGGGCGCAGGAACAGGCGGTCGGTCAGCCGTTGGAGGAAGGCGAGCAACGGGTTGAAGATCAGCACTAACGCCAGGACGAGGAGGCTGAGGGCGAAGGGATCGTCCAAAGAGAGAACGTCGCCGAAGTTCTGCGCCAGCAGGTTGGTCAGTTCAAAGAGCGCCCCGATCACGATCAGGGTGAGCAGCCAATACGTCACGCCCCGCGCCAGCAGCGCGTCGGTGTGCGCCAGACGATAGCGCAAGATCGCGTGAGCGGCAGCCAGCGGAAAGAGGACGATGAAAGCGGCATACAGGCCGCCGAACGCGAAGGGCGCGCCGACGACATTGGACATGAACCAGAAGAGCGTGGGGGAAAAAGCCAGTGTCGCGCCCATCAAGATGATCCGGCTCTGCTGTTGCACCGTCGCCGAGAGGGAGCGGCGCAGGCGATAGACCTGCATCGCTAAGAAAAACAGCCCGCTCAGCCCCACGAAGGCGTAGATCAGCCGCCAGGTGGGAATAAAGGCCCAGGGCGACGGCCACGTCGTGAGGGTGGTTTCCCCGGCGACCAGCAGGAGCAGTCCCGGCGCGTAGGGTAGATATTGCAAGGCGGGGCGGCGGCGCAGCCAACGCACGGGGCCGGGAAATAGCAGTCCCAGATGGAAGAGGGTCGCCTCCGTCAGGGTCAACGCGGCGATCCAGAGATGTGGCAGGATGCCTGAGCCGGTCAGGTCAAAGATCAGGCTCAACGTCAGGCCCAGGGCCAGGGAGAAGCAGGTGAAGAGGTAGCCGGTCGCGTCATCGCGCGTCCAGAAAACCCACGTACCCAATCCCATCACTACCAGGCTGACCAGGTAAGGCACGAGGAAAATATCCGCGAAATCGCGGAATCGCCAGTTGATGAGCGGCAGTAGCAAGGTACGCGCGCTGCCATCGGGGTGCTCAAAGGTGAAGAACGCCTCTCCACCCGGCGCGTAGGCGCGCCGCAGGAGATTAGTTAGCGCGCGATTGCCCGAAACGGGTGTGCCGTCCACGCTGACCAGGCGTTCCGGCTCGGCGAGGGGCGGCTCGACCTGGAAGCGCGCCCAGTCGGAGCGCCCGAAGGGCGTGAGTACGCCGCTCGGCTCCACCGTGAAGCCGGGAAAGGGACTCTGAAACTGTCGCCAGGCGAGGATGTGCGTCAGAAACATCAGCCCCCAGCCGGCGAGGAGCAGGAACAGCACGAGTTTCCGCGCCGGAGGCAGGCGTTGGATGTGCTGCAAAATGCGCCGGACGGAAAGGCGTTTCTGTGTCGTCTCCATGAATTTGCTCCGAAAGTAAGCGTTGAAGGCCAACGTAGGGGAAACCCTCCGTGGTTTCCCAACGTAGTCTGCGCCGTGGAATCTACAACCGCGCGGGCCACAGACAGCCTGCTTTAGCAGGCTTTGTTCTTTTAGCTGGGGCTTCCCTCGGCCAACGGGCCTTAGGGCCGTGGCAGCCCCAGGAAGAGGGTTACTCCCCCACGGTGATGTACGGCTCAATCTTGGCGAAGATGACCGGCCCGATGCCGCTGACGTCTTGGATGTCCTCAATCTGTTGAAAGTCCCCGTAGGCGGTGCGATAGGCGACGATGTCCTGAGCTCGGGTCTGCCCGATACCGGGCAGGGTCTGCAACTCCTCGCTGGTCGCAGTGTTGAGGTTGATCTTTTCCGCCCCCTCGACGGGAGCAGTGGTGGGGGCAGCCGTGGCCGCGACGTTGGCCGGTGTCGCCAGGGCGGGGATGATGATGTGTTGGTGGTCGGCCAAAGGCGCGGCGAGATTGACGACGTTCAGGTCCGCGTCGGCGGTAGGGCCGCCGGCAGCCGCCAACGCATCGGCGACAAGGCTCCCTGCCGTGACGGTGACGACTTGCTCCCGGACGACCGCGCCGCTGACGTAGATGTGGAGCGGGCCGGGCGTGGGCGTCGGGTGCGGCGTTCCCTCCGGCGTGAGCGGCTCACAGGCCAGACCCCAACCCGGCGGCGGCTCAAGTTGCCCCTCGGCTTGCTTCTCCTCCTCCGGGTGGGCAAAGGCGCCGATCAACCCTCCGACAAGCAGACTCACCAGCGCCACGAGGATCATGTAGCCCCGGATCTGCACCCGCATCTGCCGGCGGACTTCCTCCGGCGCGGGCGGCTTATCTATGAGGCCGGCGTTTTCTAAGTTCATGGGAATCTACAAATGGCAAATGGTGAAGAAAATGACAAATGAGCAAATGGAGAATGAAGAATGAAGAATAGAGAATGGTGAATGAAGAATGATGAATAGAGAATGATGATTGGTGAATGGCAAATTTCCGCTTTCTCCTTTCCTCTCTCTCTGCTCTCTATCTCTTCTCTCTATCTCTTCTCTCTATTCTCTATCTCTCTTCTCTCTCTATCTCCGTCTTAACAGCTGCCGGGGCGCGAGTTTGCGCAGGTTGCGGTACAGGCGTTGCAAGTCAGGCGCGGGCAGCTTGCCGTCGGCCTCGAAGTAGCGGCGAGCCGCCTCACCGATGGCGTAGGTGCCGATGCCGGAGATCGCGCCGGAGACGATCCATCCCAGGACGGGCACCAGTTTTGCCAGTTGCCCTCCCAGGTAGCGGGAGAGCAGGCTACCGGCTATCGTGGTGAGCAGTTCGCGGGCGTGAGAGGCTTGCATGGATTGGCCGTAGATGGAGGCAATGCGAAGCACCATTCGTGTTTGAGCCGCCAGCTGGAGCGGAATATCTAATCCCGGTACCGGCTCCAAGGAGATGAGAGCACTGAACCACGCCGTTTGCCGGATGAGCCGGCTGACAAGTTGGGCGCGGATGGCCGGCAGCTCCCGCGCCAGAGAGACGGTGAGCGCGGGCTGCGCCTGCAGGAGCGCGGGTATCAACTCCTGGGTAATGCCTTTGCCGGTGCGGGCTGAGACGGGAATAGGGCGCAGGTCCAGAATCTGGGAGGCGTTTTCCAGCACCCAGGGCAAGTCTTTCTTGATGAGGTCGGTCTTGTTCAACGCCACGACGATGGGGCGTCTCAGACCCTGCAGCCGGACATAGAGATCGTGGTCGCTCTGGCGCACGCCGGCGACAGCATCCAACAACAGGAGGATCAGGTCGGCGTCGCGGGCGGCTTCTAAGGCGATGGCGGCGCGATCCACGCCCCAGACCTCGCCGAATCCCGGCGTATCCACGAGAGAAAACGGCCCTACGGGATGTTCGACGATGTCCCGCGTGGTGCCGGGGACGGCGGCGGTGGCGGAGAGCTTGCGTCCATGCAGGCGATTAAAGAGGGTAGATTTCCCGCTGTTGACCGGGCCTACAATCGCCAGCCGGGCGCGGGCCTCCTGATCCACCTCGTGTTCGAGCGCGTGCCAATCCAGCCCCTTGAGCACGACCTGCAGGTCTTTCATCTGAGAAGGCAAGGTAAGTGGGTTCATGCGGCTTAGTGTAGCATGGAAACGGTGGGGGGCAATACTGCTTTTTGGCGTGCGGGGATGGAGGGGTAATTGTGTTTTTCGGGCTGTGGGTGTATATTGAATCTGGGCGCGGTTTGAATGATATGGTATCCGATGACGCGGCAAGGAACTCTGCCATCCCAGGCAAGGTTTTGTGTGATGGCTTTGATATTGTAAGAGCCACTCAGTATGCGCATGAAACCGACGTCTCATCTACTGAACAGGAGGATATGATGAGGACAGATTATCTTAAAGTATGGAAAGTCATCGCAATCTTAGTTTTTGTTTTCACGTCAACAACCAGATTACCTTTACAATCCGCCTATGCCGCGAGACCATGGTACGTAGCCTCTACTGGAGATGATGGCAATAGCTGTTCCTCCCCCTCTGTACCTTGCAGTACGATAAATGGAGCAATAAGCAAGGCCATCTCGGGCGATATAATCTATGTTGCCGCCGGCATCTACACTAATATTGGTCCAGTGGTATTGGATAAGAGCATCACACTGTCCGGCGGTTGGAGTGCCGACTTCACAGAGCAAGACAGCATGTCCACAATTGATGGAACGAATACATATTACGGTATTCTTGTAACAGGCAAGGTAGACGCGATCATTGAAAGATTTGTGGTGCAGAACTGCACGGAGACAGGTATTTTTAACAGTTATAGTTCCATAACTATTGACAGTAGCGCTATACGCAACAATCCCATGGGTATTTATGCAAATGGTGGGACCTTGATTCTTAACCGTAGCTCTATTAGCGGCAACACAGCTAACAATAGAGATGGTGGAGGTATCCGTTATAATGGCGGTACTCTTATTCTCAACAACAGCACTATCAGCAATAATCAGGCTATCTCTGGTGGAGGCGTATCCATCACAAACGTTGCTATGGAAATCAACAGTAGCACCATTGCTGGTAATACTGCCTTTTTGGGTAATGGTGGAGGCATTCTAAACTACTACAGTACGGTGACTTTAAGGAACTCGATTCTTGCTA
>JAUWHU010000397.1 GCA_030605705.1 Thermoflexia bacterium
GCGGCTAGTTCGGTTTCAGTTTGTCGAATCATGCGAATTTGCTCCTTAAGTAGCTGGGTTAGGTAAAGTTTTGCTAATTATACCATCCTACCTGCCAATTCGCACTATTTCCAAATCGTGCTCCTGCTGAGACGCTGAGCCGCTGAAACGCTGGGACGCTGGGCCGCTGGGCCGCTGGGCCGTTTGACTTTTCTCAAAAAACAAGTATCACTGAACCTCAGATTCGTTTTACACCCCAAGGAGGGAGGAATATCATGTTAGTGACCAGCAAAGAACTATTGTTAGATGCTCAGAAGAACGGGTATGCCGTCGGCGCGTTCAACACCAACAACTTAGAGATCACCCACGCCATCGTCCGGGCCGCCGAGGCTAAGCGCGCGCCTATTTTGATCCAGATTTCCGCCGGGGCCATCAAGTACGCCGGCCTGGAGTTCCTGCCGATGATCGTCTGTAAGGCCGCCGAGCAGGCGAGCGTGCCGATCGCCGTTCACTTAGATCACGGCCCCAGCTTTGACCTGGTGATGAAGGCGCTGCGTCACGGGTTCACCTCTATCATGCGCGACGCCTCCAGTCTGCCTTACGAGGGGAATGTGGCCGAGGTACGCAAGGTAGTGGAAGCCTGTCACGCCATCGGCGTCCCCGTCGAGGCGGAGATTGGGCGGCTCGGCGGCGTGGAGGAGCACGTCGTGGTTAGCGAGCGTGAGGCGCTGATGAGCGATCCCGACGAGTGCGCGCGCTTCGTCGCCGACGCGGGCTTCGACTTCCTGGCCGTCGCCATCGGCAACGCTCACGGCTTCTACAAGGGCGTGCCGAAGCTGGACTTTGACCGCCTGGACGCGATTCGGGAGCGGGTTGACGTGCCGCTGGTGTTGCATGGCGCGTCGGGCATCCCCGATTACCAGATCACCCAGGCGGTTGAGCACGGCATCGCCAAGATCAACATTGATACCGAGATTCGCCACGCCTTCGCCACGACCGTGCGTAAATTCCAGGAAGAGAACCCCGACCAGATTGACCCGCGCAAAATCCTGCAGCCGGTCATCGCGGCGATGCAGGCTGTCGTTGAACGCAAGATCGAGATTTTCAGGAGCGCGGGCCGGGCATAAATCCTGCGCCACCCACTTTGATACACTCGATAATTCGTCCCCCTCACTTTTTCGACCTGTGCAGTCAGCAAAGTAGGACACGGATAAACACGGATTTTCACGGATAAAAAACCGCTAAAAATCCGTGTTTGTCCGTGAAAATCCGTGCCCCAAACTAAAACGACAACCCCAAGTGCTTATCTCCGAGGGTCAATTGCACAGGTTGCACTTTTCGAGATGATACAAAGGAGTCTCACATGACCTCAACCCTTCGTGACCAAATCACGGAACTCGTGAGGGCGGGCTTGCAGGCGACCCAGGACGCGGGCGCGTTGCCGCCGTTTGATATCCCCGCGCCTATCCCGGTGAACTCTGGCCGCCACGCGGCTCATGGCGATTACGCCTCGCCTGTTTGCATGGGGCTGGCGCGAGTGTTGCGGCGCGCACCGTTGCAGATCGCGGAGGCCATCGCGCCGCACATTCCCTCAGCGGATTTCGTGTCAGCTGTCGAGGTGGCTTCGCCGGGTTATCTCAACTTCACATTGGATTGGGGCTGGCTGGCCCGGCAGGTTCCCGCCATCCTGGAGGCGGGCGAGACGTGGGGGCGCGTGGATATTGGCCGGGGGAAGCGTGTGCAGGTGGAGTTCGTCAGTGCGAACCCCACCGGGCCGATCACCATCGGCTCGGCGCGCAACGCCGTGATCGGCGACACGTTAGCCTCGCTCCTCGAGGCAGCGGGTTACGACGTGGAGCGCGAGTACTACGTCAACGATGCCGGCTCGAAGGCGCGCAAACTCGGTATCAGCATCTACGTTCGCTACGCCGAGCTCCTGGGCGAGCCGTGGGAAACGGATGAAGAGCTGTATCCCGGCGCGTACGTGCGCGAGATGGCGCAGGCGTTGATCGCCGAGGCCGTAGGTGTCGAGGCCCCAGCCGAGGCCGGTCGCCATTACCTGGATCTGGAACGCGAAACGGCCATCCGCGAGCTCTCCGACTGGGGAATCGCACGGGTGTTGGAAGGCGTGCGCGATGATCTGGCCCGGCTGCGGGTGCATTTCGACACCTGGCGGCACGAGCGCGATCTCTACGCCGAGGGGCTTTTTGAGCAGATGTTGGCCCGGCTGCGTGAGAGAGGCCACATGGTGGAGCGCGACGGCGCTGTCTGGTTCCAGCACCCCGACTTGCAGCAGGACGCCGTGCTCGTCCGTTCGCCACAGGTGATTCCCAACCCGGAGGATCGCCCGACCTACCTGGCTTC
>JAUWHU010000036.1 GCA_030605705.1 Thermoflexia bacterium
CACGCTCTTGGACATGATGGGATTGGCGGAGTTCGCCGCCGCGCGCCCCGGGATACTCTCCGGTGGGATGCAGCAGCGCGTGGCCCTGGCCCGCACGCTGACCAGCGGCGCGCTCCTCTGGCTAATGGACGAGCCTTTCGCCGCGCTGGATGAGCTCACCCGCGAGATTTTGAGCGACGAAGTCTTCCGTCTCTGGAACAGCGTCCACCCCACCGTCCTGTGGGTAACGCATCACATCGCTGAAGCGGTGCGCCTGGCCGACCGCGTGGTGGTGTTGACGGCCCGCCCCGGTCGCATCCGCGCCATCGTGGAGATTCCGCTCCCTCGGCCCCGCGACGAGACCGCGCCCGAGGTCGTCGCCTTCATCCGCCGGCTGCGCGCCCTGCTGTGCGACCCATGAACACTCCACAAACATTCATCCGCCGCCCGCCCTGGGACTTGCTTTCCATTATCGTCAGCGTCGGGCTGGCGCTGGGCGTATGGGAGCTCGCCGTGCGACTGCGCGACGTGCCGGTCTACATCCTGCCCGCGCCATCGCTGGTGATAGCCACGCTGACCGCCGGTGCGCCACGTTACGCCGCCGCCGCGCTCGTCACCCTGGGCGAAGCCGTGGCCGGCGTCACGCTGGGCTTACTGGTGGGCAGCTGCGTCGCCATCCTCATCACCACCTGGCCGAGGCTGGAACGCGGCGTGCTGGCGCTGGCAATCCTGGTCAAGGCCACGCCGCTGGTCGCCATCGCGCCGCTGCTCATCATCTGGCTCGGCTTCGGGCCGTGGCCCAAGATCATCGTCACAGCACTGATGACCTTCTTCCCCGTGTTGATCAACGTCCACAGTGGTTTGCACGCGGTGGATGACGCGCTGCTGGCCCTGTTCCACTCGCTGAACGCCAGCCGTTGGGAAGTCTTCCGCTATGCCCGCTGGCCCTCGGCGTGGCCTTACCTCTTCGCATCTCTCAAAGTTGTCGTGCCGCTCTCGCTGATGGGCGCGGTCGTCGCCGAGTGGGCCGGGGCTTCGGCGGGATTGGGGCGCGCGATGTGGTTGGCCTACAGCAACCTCAACCTGCCCGCCCTCTTCGCCGCCGTCTTCTGTCTGGCCGCGATGGGAATGGGGCTGTATGCAGCGGTGATCGTGATAGAGAAACGGGTGTTGTTCTGGCGCGCGAATGGGGAGTGAGGAGGGAGGAATGGAGAGTGGAGACAGAGAGTGGAGATAGAGAGTGGAGATAGAGAGTGGAGATAGAGAGTGGAGAGAGAGATAGAGATGGAAGAAACCAATGCCGCTTACATTGTATCTGCTTCGAAAAATAACCCGGCTTGTAGTAGGCGATTTATCGCCGTGCCACAGACGGACACGGTCGGCGTAGTTTCAGGCAGAAAGCCCAAATGAGACCGGGCCGAACGCGAGAATGGAGGAAGAGGTGAAAGAAACCAATGCCGCTTACATTCAGGCTGGCGATCTGGTGCTCTTGTCCGGCAAGGATCGCCGTGAGTTCATGATCAAGATGATACCGGGACTGCAATTCCAGACCCATCACGGCGTCCTGGAGCACGACGATCTTATCGGGCAACGCTGGGGAGCCACGATCAAAACTCACCTGGGATACACCTACCTGTTGCTGCCCCCCTCACTGGAGCAGCTGGTGCGCGGTATCCGGCGCACTACCCAGATCGTTTATCCCAAGGAGATCGGGTACCTGCTGATGAAGATGAACATCGGACCGGGGACGCGCGTCGTGGAGGCCGGCACCGGCAGCGGCGGCCTGACCCTAGCCCTGGCGCGCATGGTCGGGCCGGAGGGGCGCGTCTACAGCTACGAAATGCGCGAGGACATCCAGGCATTAGCCCGCAAGAATTTGACCCGCGTCGGGCTGGCCAACACCGTGACCTTCACACTCCGCGACATTCATGAGGGATTTGACGAGCGCGACGTGGACGCCCTGTTCTTGGACGTGCGGGAGCCGTGGTACTATCTCGCACAGGCCCACACGGCCCTCAAGGGCGGTGGCTTCTTCGGCGCAGTGCTCCCGACGACCAACCAGGTCAGCGCGCTGCTGCGCGGCTTAGAGACCGCGCCCTTCGGTTTCGTCGAGGTCGAGGAATTGCTCCTGCGCGCCTACAAACCCACCCCGGCGCGGCTGCGGCCTCAAGACAGGATGATCGCCCATACCGGCTACCTCATCTTCGCCCGTGCGTTGCTGAGAGAATAAACCAGTGATTGACACTATAGTTGTTCCCGAATAAACTAAACCAGAAATTGGACGCGGATTTTCACGGATAAACACGGATAAAAAAACAAGGAAAAATCCGTGTTGATCCGTGATATCCGTGTCCAAAAGCCTACCGTTTTTATTGAGGAATAACTCTAATAAACCAGTGATTGGTGACTGGCACTAACTAAATAGTGAGGTAATACGAATTAACCATGCACAAATCCTGGATGCTCTTCACGCTGCTGTTGCTCCTGGCCGGTATCCTTTGGCCAGCCTGCACCGCCCAACCCACGGAGGTTCCCGCGGCGACCGCGACCACTCCACCGGCTCAAGTCACCTCGGTGATCCCCACGCCCACGGCAACGCCGATCCCCCCCACCCACCTCACCAACAGGCACGCCAGGCCCCGCGCGCACGAGGCGGCCTATACCACCTTAGCCGAGGAATTCAATGCGGCCCACGACGACGTGCAAATCAAATTGGTACAAGTCGAGAGCCTCGACGCAGCCTTAGAAGTCGCCCTACCGGCGGGGGAAGGCCCCGATGTCCTGGCAGGGACACAGGAACAGCTCGGGCGCCACGTCCTGGCCGGCGAAATCGCGGCGTTAGATGCTACCTTCGACACGGAGTACCTGGAGCGGACGTTCGAGCCGGCTGCCGCCCGGGCCGTGGTCTGGGATGGCCGGGTCTGGGGGATACCGGAGACTCAGGACGGCATCGCCCTGCTCTACAACCGGGACCTCGTGAGCACGATTCCCGGCGACTTCGCTGCTTTGCTGGAGGAGGCCCAAGCTTTCCGCGCCGCGAATCCCGCTAAATACTACCTCTGCAATCAAGGGCTGGGGCAATCCGATGCCTACTACGCAGCGCCCATCTACTTCGGCCACGGGATGGACAAATACGGCGGCTACGTTGACGATCAGGGGAACGTCTACCTGAACACCGAGGAAAGCTACGCCGCCGGCGCGTGGATCAAAGATTTCAGCGAGGTCGCTCCCGCCAAGACCACGCCGGAGCTCTGCCAGGCCATGTTCAACGAAGGGCAGGTGGCGATCTGGTGGAGCGGCCCGCGTTCCCTGCGGGCAATTCAGGAAGCCGGCATGAACTACGGCATCGCCCCGCTGGGCAGCCCCTTCGTCACCGTCAACCTCTTCATGCTGACTCAGAACGCGGTGGAGCACGACCATGCCGCCGCCGCCGTTGAGGTGCTACGCTACTTCGGCAGCGCTGAGGTGCAGCAACGTCTGACTCTGCTGAACAACACCATTCCTGCCAACAGCGCCGCCCTCCATGCGCCTGAAGTCCAGGCCCTGGAGCTGGTGGCGGGTTTCGGTGCGGCGCTGCACCAGGGAACCCCCATGGGCAATCATCCCTATGCCGCTTGCCAGTGGGGGGCGGTGGGCGACGCCACCCTCGCCATCTGGAACGGTTCTCAGACGCCTGTCGCAGCGTTGGATGAGGCGCAAGCCGCCATTGAGCAGTGTGTCGCCGAGATGAAACGGCAGTGACAGAGGCCGTAAAACCCCTGTGATCTACTTACGAGATCTCTGGTTCCGTGATTGTTGACCAGCTCACAAATGAATGGTATACTGAACATCAGTAAACGTACGAGCACAGAATTGACAAATTAAGGAGTACAATGATGGAACATGCAGTCACTCTGACTATTCCATTAAGTTGGCTACAAGGCCGGACGGTGGATCAAGACGAGTTGCGTCAGGCATTGACAATAGGCTTAGCTCAACTCCGCCAGCGACAGACAACTCCGGACAGCACAGAACATGTTGTTCAAGCATTGTTGAGCACAGGACGTATTCGCCACCTATCGGCTGCATTGGTGAAAAGCGAGAGATCGAACGCAGAACGTCAGATTCCTCCCGCACTACCCGGGCCGCCGGTCAGCGAGGTGCTGATTGCCCAGCGGCGAGGCGAACTGTGACCACGTACTATGCCGACAGCAGCGCGTTAGTCAAACGATACGTGACCGAGACAGGCAGCGATTGGGTACAAAATCTATGCGATCCGGCAACCGATCATGTGATCGCACTGACGTACATCGGGCTGGTCGAAATTGCGGCGGCACTGGCGATGAAAACCCGGCAAGGCGCGCTCTCATCCCCCATCCGCGATGGCCTGCTACGTGACCTGCAACGTGACGGGCGCGACCAGTACTGGCTGATTGATGCAGACCAGGATATCATCGTGCGCGCCATTGAACTGACTCGCCGCCAAAAATTACGCGGCTATGATGCTGTTCACCTGGCCTGCGCTCTCTTTTTGCAAGAAACACTGCTCAGTCACCATCTCTCCGGGCTTGTTCTGCTCTCGGCAGATCAAGAACTTTCGGCAGCGGCGCGGGCAGAGGGTCTGATGACCGACGATCCCAATGAACATCCATGATGCCCCTACTCATTTCCTGTTCCTGCCAGCGGCCCAACGCTGACCATACTTGGGAGTAGGTGACGGTCCACGTTTCGCTCCCATCGCCGACGATGATCAATCGTCGCCCCCCCCCCGGAGCATCGCCGTTTTGACATCCCGCCGAACGATGCTATCATGCCTGAAGTGACCGAGAACAATACTATGGAAAGTCTGCGCACACGCAAGCCCATCTATACGGTCCTGATCGCCATTATCCTGGCGACGATCCCCTGCTATTGCCTGGGATTCATCGCGTTGAGCCTGCGCACCTCCACCGGCCGACCCACGCCATCTCCAACCTTCACGGCAGAGCTCACACTCGCGCCCACGGAGACGCCCCATGGCGTCGGCGGCACCTCCGTGCCCCGCACGCTGGAACCGACACCGACCCAATGGTATCCACCAACCTTCACCCCCACCCCCAGCCCCACGCTGACCCCCACGCCAACGGAAACCCCCTCGCCTACGCCCACCGAAACTGCCACGCCGACAGAAACTCCCACCCTCACGCCGACCATGACAGCAACGCCCACCGCCACGCCGACGCCCACCGCCACGTCAACGGAAACGCCCACCCTCACGCCGACCATGACAATTACACCCACCGCCACGCCGACCCTGACGCCTACACCTACCGCCACGCTGACAACGACGCTGGCGCTCATCATGCCCCCGGTCATCAGCATCCCTTGAACGCCAAACTCGTGGTTCCCCGAAGCACGGCGATACCATGGCCCAGGGGGCCAACGGCCCACGGGAATCGTCTACTACAAACCGGGTTGTTTCCGGAGCGGTCGCTAAAACGCTGAGACGTCACCAATCACCAGTCACTAACTTATTTTCGAAAATGACTTGTAGTAACAACTTTAGTCGTTCAGCACCGCAAGCGACCGAAGTCGCTACTACGAACCGTTTATTTTTGAAGCAGTCACACGCGAAGGGAGCAAGATTGAAAACTCTCGAACTGTTACGACAACTCTCTGAGGCCGTCGGGCCTTCCGGGCGTGAGTGCCCCATTCGTCAGAGCATCCAGGCCCTCTGGGAGCCGTTCAGCGACGAAATCCGCACCGACGCCCTGGGAAATCTCATCGCCCTGCAGCGCGGCGCCGCCGGCGACTCTCAACCCTGCCCGGCCTTGATGGCAGCCGCGCACATGGACGAGATCGCGCTCATCGTCACTGGTATGGAGCGCGGTTTCCTGCGCGTGGGACGCATCGGGGGCGCCGACCCCCGCGTTCTCCTCGGGCAGGAGGTCACCGTACACGGGAAGGAACCGCTTCCCGGTATCATCGGTACCCGCCCACCCCACGTCCTCTCCGCCGACGAGCGGAAAAAGATCGTGCTGTGGGATAAGCTCTTCGTGGATGTCGGGCTGCCGGCCGAGAAAGTTGAAACGTTGGTG
Source organism: Thermoflexia bacterium (assembly GCA_030605705.1). Classification (GTDB taxonomy): domain Bacteria; phylum Chloroflexota; class Anaerolineae; order B4-G1; family SLSP01; genus JAUWHU01. The sequence continues at coordinate 6,036 of JAUWHU010000036.1, forward strand.
CAGGTCGGCGCTCCCATTTCCATCCGCCGGCCGCTGATCGAATTGCGTAACCAGCGCGTGGCAGGCAAAGCTATGGACAATCGCGCCTCGGTCGCAGCCGTCACCCTAACTTTGGAGTCGCTGCGCCACCGGGAGCACGCCTGGGATTTCTACGCCGTCGCCACCGTGCAGGAGGAAGTCGGGCTGAAGGGAGCCATCACCAGCGCGTATGGTGTGGCTCCCCAAATCGCCATCGCCCTGGATGTCACCTTCGCCAAACAGGCGAACGACCAGACCACCGGCGTCTTCGATCTCGACAAAGGCCCCGCCCTCGGCATCGGGCCGAACTTCCACCCGCAGCTCCTCCAACGGCTGCGTGATGCCGCCGAGGCCGAAGAGATCCCCTACCACCTCGAACCGGCGCCTGGCCGCAGCGGCACCGATGCGTGGGGCATCCAGGTGGCGCGGGAAGGCATCCCCACCGGCCTGCTCTCCATCCCGGTGCGCTACATGCACCAACCGGTGGAGACCCTCGCCCTGCGCGACGTGGAACGCGCCGCCCGGCTCCTAACGGCCTTCGTCACCGGGCTGGAGCCAGATTATCGCCCCCGCTGGGAGGATGAACTGTGAACCGCGATGCTTTGATCCATACCCTACAGACACTATCCGACGCGCCGGGCACTTCCGGCGATGAGATTGAGGTGCGGCGCGTGTTATCTCCGCTGCTGGAGGGGCACGTGGATGAGCTGCGCGTGGACAGCATGGGCAACCTCATCACCCTCAAGCACGGCACGGCAGAGCACCCGCTGCGGATCCTGGTCGCCGCTCACATGGATGAAGTGGGGCTGATGGTAGTGGCCCACGGCGACGATGGCAGCCTCAAAGTCGAGTCTATCGGGGGCATTGACCCGCGCCTGCTCCCCGGTCTGGAAGTGTACGTCGGCAAGGAGCAGCTACCCGGCGTCATCGGATTGAAGGCCATCCACCGTTCTCACGATACTTTCAAAGATGTCACCCCGCTGAAGGACCTGACCGTGGACATCGGCGCCAAGGACAAGGACGAGGCCGCCAAATTGGCTCCCGTCGGCACGCGCGTCACCTTTGCCACCCACTCGCATCCCGTGGGCGACCTGATCGCCGGCAAAGCCTTCGACGACCGCGCCGGATGCACCACCTTGCTGGCGCTGCTCCAGGGCGAGCGACTGCCGCACGACCTCTACGGCGTCTTCACAGTTCAAGAAGAGGTAGGATTGCGCGGGGCGCGCGTCGCTGGGTACGCCATTGATCCCGACGTTGCCTGCGCCTTAGAAGGCACCATCGCCGACGACCTGCCTAAAGAGGAAGACGTAAGCCCTACGTCGGAGATCGGCAAGGGACCGGCCATCACCGTCATGGA
>JAUWHU010000308.1 GCA_030605705.1 Thermoflexia bacterium
TGGGGATTCTTGACCAGGACCATGCTGTCAAAGTGGACCCACTCATCCATCACGTACGGGCCGTTGGTGACGAGGTAGCCAGGTTCGACCCAGCGCGCGCCCCACTCGTCAATGATCGGCTGGTAGACCGGGCGGACGACCCACATGCTGGCGATGCCGGGGAAGTAGCCGGCCGGCTGCTTGAGGGTAAAGGCGACGGTATAGTCGTCAATCGCCTCGACGCCGATGGTGTCCAGGTCTGTTTCCTCGCCGGTGTTGACTGCCATAGCGCCTTCGATGATGTAGAGCACGTAGGCATAGTCAGAACCAGTCTCCGGATTGAGAGTGCGCTTCGCGGCGTACTCGACGTCGTAGGCGTTGACCATGCGGGGATTGCCCTCATCGTCCGTGATGATCACGGTCTCGCCAGTGGCCGGGTTGTACTGTACCCACGGCACGTCATCGCGCATGTAGAACGTCCAGACCAGGCCATCTTCCGAGACTTCCCAACTGGTGGCCAACTCGGGGATGACCTCGCTGGTCTCGTCGTCAAAGTCGGTCAAGCCCAGAAAGAGCATCTCGTCAATCTGAACAGATGTGGTATCGGTGCCCAGAGCAGGGTCAACCTGCGGCGGCTCAGTGCCCAGGTTCCAGCTCAGCGTCACCGGCTTTTCCGGTGCGGGCTCTACCGGTCCCGGCGTGGCCGTGACAACGACTTCAATAATCTCGCCCTCTTTCTCCACCGTGACGATCACAGTCTCGACAATCGTTTCCGGCGTGGGCGCGGGACCACAGGCTACCAGCAACATGCCGGCCACAACTAACAAAGAGGTAATCGTCCACCATAGTTTCTTAGACACTTTACTCCTCCTTCAAAATAGAGTTTTTACAATAGGACACTAAGTCTTCGGCCAAATCCTCCAGTATTTTCGCTGTACATCACCTCCTTTTATGATTAAGAGTTAAGAGTTGCAAGTCGAAAGTCGAAAGTTGAAAGTTGAAAGCTTGCAAGTGTAAAGTAATTTCGCTTCTTCGCCTTCTCGCTTCTTCGCCTTCTCGCTTCTTCGCTTTCTCGCCTTCTCGTTTCTTCGCTTTCTCGCCTCTTCGCCTTCTCGCTTCCTCGCTTCTTCGCTTCTTCGCTTCCTCGCTTCTTCGCTTTCTCGCTTTCTCGCTTTCTCGGCCTCTCGTTTCTTCGCCTTCTCGCCTTCTCGCTTTCTCGCTTCTTCGCTTTCTCGCCCTCTCGCTTCTACAATGAGGACTTGACCAGATGGCAGGCGCAATAATGGCCTTCTGCCACCTTGATGAATTCGGGCTCCTCCTGAAAACAAATGTCCTGCGCGCGGGAGCAACGGGTGTTGAAGTTACAGCCCGTGGGCGGATGCGCGGGACTCGGCAGGTCGCCTTCGAGGATAATACGCTGCCGTTTCTCCTCAATCACCGGGTCGGGGACAGGGATAGCCGAAAGCAAGGCCTGCGTGTAAGGGTGCAAGGGATTGCTGTACAGTGAATCGCGGTCCGTCAGCTCCACGATCTTGCCCAAATACATAACGGCCACGCGGTCACTGATGTGCCGCACCATACTCAAGTCGTGGGCAATGAACAGGTAGGTCAACCCTAACCGGCCCTGCAAATCTTCCAAAAGGTTGACGACCTGGGCCTGGATGGAGACGTCGAGCGAGGAGATAGGCTCGTCGCAGATGATCAAGTCGGGATTGAGGGCCAGGGCGCGGGCAATGCCGACACGCTGCCGCTGCCCACCGGAGAACTCATGGGGATACCGGCGCATCATGTCAGGGTTCAAACCAACCATCTCGAGCAATTCCGCCACCCGCTCCTTGCGCTCCTCACGATCGGCGATGTGGAACACCTCCAGCGGCTCGCCCACGATACCCAGGACGCTCATCCTGGGGTTCAGGGAAGCGTAGGGGTCCTGGAAGATCATCTGCATCCGGCGGCGCATGCGGCGCAGTTTGTCGCCCTTAAAACCCGCCAGGTCTGCATTATCAAAGATGACCTGCCCGTCCGTCGGCTCGTACAGCCGGAGCACCGTCCGGCCCACGGTGGTCTTGCCGCTGCCGCTCTCCCCGACCAACCCCAGTGTTTCGCCCTTATAAATGTCGAAACTGACGTCGTCCACTGCCTTCACGTCCCCTACGTGGCGTTGAAACACACCGCGCCGGATAGGGAAATATTTCTTCAGATTCTTAACCCGTAGCATTACTTTCCGAGAATCAGCCTGCTCCGCGATCCTGGTTGTTTCAACGGTCATTATGCTTTCCTCACTTTGTCTTTCTCCCAACAGGCCACAATGTGACCAGGTTCCATCTCCTCTAATGACGGTATTTCATGCAAGCAGCGCTCGACTTTGTAAGTGCAGCGGGGAGCGAAAGGACATCCCACCTGCTCTCCCAACAAATCGGGAGGCTCGCCGGGAATTGAGAACAGCGTCGTGCCCGGCGGGTCATCAGGATGCGGCAACGAGCCTAACAGCCCCAGCGTGTACGGATGGTGAGACTGTCCGTAGATGGCCTTCACCGAGCCGGCCTCGATAATGTGGCCCGCGTACATCACGTTCACGCGTTGAGCCAGCCCCGCTATCACCCCCAGGTCGTGAGTGATCCAGATGACTGTCATGCCCAGCTGGTGTTGCAGTCGTTTCACCAGCTCAATGATCTGAGCCTGGATGGTCACGTCCAGAGCAGTTGTCGGCTCGTCTGCGATCAGGATTGAAGGATTGCAGGATAAGGCCATAGCGATCATCACGCGCTGTCGCATTCCGCCGGAGAACTGATGGGGATAATCATCTAACCGTTGGGCGGCTTCCGGGATGCCCACCAGGTCCAACAGCTCCGCTGTCCGCTCCCGGGCTTGAGCATCATCCATGCCCTGGTGGAGACTCAGAGCTTCCATGATCTGAAAGCCGATGGTCAGCACGGGGTTCAGCGAGGTCATGGGGTCCTGAAAGACCATCGCGATCTCAGCACCGCGCACGTGACGCATCTCATCCTCACTCAACTTCAGAAGATCTTGCCCCTTGAAGAACACTTCTCCCTTCTCAATTTTCCCCGGCGGTTGAGGGATCAGACGCATGACGGAGAGCGCGTGCACGCTTTTCCCGCAGCCACTCTCTCCCACCACGCCTAACGTGTCGCCTTCATCCAAAGTGTACGAGATCCCGTTCACGGCATGGACAACGCCATCTTCTGTATAAAAACAGGTGGTCAGGTCTTTGATTTCAAGCAGGTGTTCTGAAACAGGTTTAGCTTTGTGATCGTACATATAATTTATTGCTCCTTGAGGGCTATCCAGGCACTTGACTCAAAAATCCAGCACTATTATACCTACACCTTGACAAATGGCAAATGGCAAATGGCAAATGGCGAATGGCGAACCATGATTCTCACAGAGAGTATACCACAGCATTTTATATATCGCAATTCGAGCGCGCAGGTTCACAAATTGGCCGACATTTTTCCCGATTCTCCATTCTCAATTCTCAATTCTCAATTCTCGATTCTTGATTCTCGATTCTCGATTCTTGATTCTTGATCCGCCTTTCCGTTTCTGGGAAAACTATGCTACAATAGAAAGGAACCTAGAGTAAGGTGGCCTCTTCTCACCTGGATGACAGTGCCACCAGAATACACGGCGGTAGTTTCCACAGGTCGCAAACTTGCACAAGGAGGGTAAAATCATGCGACGACGATTGAATTTATGCTTCGCTTTGCTGGTGGTGTGCAGTCTCCTGACGATCGGTAGCGCGCAGGCCCAGAGCAAAAGCGGCTACTGGGACCGCTTCGACGTTGACATCACGGTCAACAAGGACGGCACTTTCTGGGTACAGGAGAGGCAAGTGCTCAGCTTTTCGGGAGGCACTTTCACCTACGTTTACCGCAACATCAACATGGACCGTCTGAACAAAATCACTGACGTGCAAGTGATGGGGGATAATGAGCTGTACACCGAATCCTCCGGCGGCGCGCCCAACACTTATGAGATTAGCACGAAAGAAGGAGATCGCTACATCAAGTGGTATTTCGCCCCCACTGAGGGACGCCACACCTACATCCTGCGCTACCTGGTCCACGGAGGGCTGCGTTACTACGACGACGGCGATCAAGTGTGGTGGAAGGCGGTTCCTGATGATCTGATCGCGCGCGTCGAAAACAGCCAGGTCACCGTCCACCTCCCTGCCGGCGCGACAGCCGAGGTGGTAGAAGCTTACAACGTCGAATCCCAGATAACGGGCCAAGGGACGAGAACCGTCACCTTTGAGGCACTGGAGACGATTTATCCCGGCTGGGATTACGAGGTGCGGGTACAGTTCCCTCACGGCATCGTCAGCGGCTCGGCGGCCGGCTGGCAGCGTCTGGAGGATTCACGCCCGCTCATTGACCTCGCCGTGCTGGTCAGCAGCGCCCTGCTCTTCATTTTGGGGCTGGGAGGGGTACTGCTCTTCTGGTATCTGCGGGGCCGCGACCCCCAAATCGCCATTCCCGCCGACATCCTACCCACTCCCCCTTCGGACGATCCGCCGGGCGTGGTGGGAACCTTAGTGGACGAGAAAGCCGATCTCCAAGACATCATCGCCACGCTGGTGGATCTGGCCCGGCGCGGCTACGTGATCTTCGAGGAAGAGGAGACTTCCGGCATCTTCGGCGCCAAGAACCGCGAGTTCACCTTCCAGCGCACGGCAAAATCCACCGACGACCTGGAGCCTTTCGAACGCGCGGTACTCAGAGCGGTTTTTGGGAGAGTCGCCACCCGCAAATTGAAAGACCTGCGCGAGAAATTCTACCGGCACATCCCTAAACTCAAGAAGTCACTCTACAAGGCAGTGGTACAACGGAAATATTTCAACGCCAGCCCGAATGAAACTCGGGGGAAATACAGCGGCTGGGGTGTGCTCATAATCATGGGCGGCATCTTCTTAGGCGTTGCCGCATCCTGTGTGGCCTCGAGCTGGACCAGCTTCCCCATCTGCCCAGGAATAGCGCTGGGAATAGTGCGCATCGGCGCGCTGATCGCAGCACAATTCATGCCTTACAAGACGCGACAAGGGGCAGAGATGGCCCTGAAATGGACGGCCTTCAAACGCTATTTGAAGGACCTGGAACGCTACACCGATCTCCAGGAGGCCACGGACCTCTTCGAGAAGTACCTGCCCTACGCCATCGCCTTTGGATTGGAAAAATCATGGATCGGCAAATTCTCCCGCCTGCCGGAGATGGCCGTCATGCCGATGCCGATATGGTACCGGCCTTATCATGGCGGCGGAAGGGGGCTGGCGTCCCCGCGCAGCGCAGGCGGCCTTCCTTCACTACAACAGACCAGTGATGGCATGATAGGCGGCCTGCAAAGCATGTCCGACGGGCTGATCTCCATGCTCAACAGCACCGCCAGCACCTTCAGGAGTTCACCTTCGAGCTCCGGCAGCGGAGGTGGGTTCAGCGGCGGTGGTGGCGGTGGTGGAGGCGGCGGCGGTGGTGGAGGCGGCGGCTTCGGGTAAAAGTCACACCCACCGGCCCCGGCCAAATATGGCCGGGGCCGGTTTTTTGCACCGTAGGAAGCCCGAATCACGGCGATGCCATGGCCCAGGGGGCCAACGGCCCACGGGATTCGCCTACTACAAGCCGGGTTACTTTCGAGGCAGGATAACCGCGAAGTCGCTAAAACGCTATGACGCTGTGACGCTATGACGCTGTGACGCTGTGACGCTGTGACGCTGTGACGCTATGACGCTGTGACGCTGTGACGCTGT
>JAUWHU010000033.1 GCA_030605705.1 Thermoflexia bacterium
CCTCAAGGTTGGGGAGAGGGCTACGGCGCGTAGTTGCACAGTACCAGCCCTTCGAGTTACTTCAGGACGAGCGGCAGGTAGACCATCCACTCCCTACTATAGTACTCGTCTGCGCCCAGGTCCGGGATGCCGGTGTCGGGATTGGGCCGGCGTTGACCGTCTATGTCGGTCGTCAACCCTGCATCCACCCCTTTGTCTATAGCCGCAGAGTCGGCCGTGATATGGTAGCCATCGGATGCAAAGGCCGGGTCGCCGGTGTAATCGTGGTTGGTGTTGATGACACCCGCTCCGCCGGTATGCGCGCCGTTGCCGTACCAGAGCGTGTTCTCCAACGTAGCGGTGGACCCCGCAGCGACGGTGATGCCTACCGTGTGGCTGACCAGGATGGTATTGGTCAGCGCCACGGTGCTGGTAAAGGCAACGTGGAGGCCGCTGCCGTCGCCATCGCCGTTGCTGGCGATGGTGGAGTGCAGCAAGTAAAGGGACGATTCCTCGGCGTACAACCCGCTGCCCAGGATAGTGGCATGATTGTCGGCGACAACGCTGTTGCTCAACGTGGCCTCGCTTCCTGCCAGACACAGCCCGCCGCCCTCGGTACCGGCGGTGTTGCTGTAAAAGGTGCTGTTCGTCACTGTCAGCGCATCCTGGCTGCTGATGCCGCCTCCGCTTTCCGTGGCGTGATTGTTAGAGAAGGTGCTGTTGGTTACGTTGAGCGCGGCAAAGGTATCCAGGCCGCCTCCCCAATGGGCACGGTTGTCGGACACAGTGGTGTTCATCACCGTGAGCGCCCCATCGTTATAGATACCGCCGCCGGCGTTGATAGCCGTGTTGCTGTACACGGTACTGTTGAACACCGTCTGCGTGCCCCAGTTTCCGAGACCGCCACCCCACTGGGCAGTGTTGCTGTAGACAACGCCGTTCGTCACCGTGAGCGCCCCATCGTTATAGATGCCGCCGCCCGCGTTCTTAGCCGTGTTGCTGTACAGGGTGCTGTTCATCACCGTGAGTGCCACAGCGTTATAGATGCCGCCGCCAATGTCGCCGGAGATGTTGCTGGAAAAAACGCTGCCGGACACAATGGACGGCACCTGCGGCCCGCTCCCATTGTAAACATTAAACAGCCCACCTCCATAACCGGCCGCGTTGCTGGAAAAGGTGCTATTGGACACCGTCAGCTCACCCCCGTTACTGATGCCGCCGCCCCTGCTCTTGGCACTGTTGTCGGAGAAGGTACAATCGCTCACGGTGAGCGTGCCACTGTAATTGAAGATGCCCCCACCGTCCCTGTAGGTGACGTTGCCGGAGAACGTGCTGCCGGTCACTGTCACCGTACTGCCACTCCCATAGGTATAGATACCGCCACCCCAGGACCCGACGCAGTTATCGGCGAAAGTGCAGTGGGACACATTCAACGTGGCCCGGTTGTCGATACCGCCGCCATGTTGAGCATTGTTGCCGGTGAAGCGGCAGTGGGACACATTCAGCGTACCGCGGGACTCGCTGAAGGACCAGTTGCTGATACCGCCGCCGTTCACGGTACCGACGTTGTTCAAAAAAACGCAGTCGGTCATCGTGAGGTTGCCTCCTAAATTGATAAGCCCCCCACCGTCCTGGGCGCGACCATCGGCGATAGTCAGGGCCGAGATGGTCGCACTGACGCCGTCGCTAATCCAAAAGATGACGGAAGCATTGTTGCCGCTGATGGTCAGGTCGTCCGCGGCGGGGCCGCTGATGGTCAGATCCCGGTCAATGGTGAGTTTGTCCAGGGTTAGAGTGATTGTTCCGGTCACGCCAAAGTCAATGATATCGCCAGGGGCGGCCACGGCGATGGCATCCCGCAAGGAGCAATCCCCATCGCTGCAACTGCCGTCGTTTTCGTCGGCCAGGGTGTCCACGGTGATGGTGACAGCGGCGTGAGCTACCGAAAGCATACTGGGCGCGAATAGAGCTGCGCCGAGCAGTAGACTAAGAATGATCAGATGTTGAATCTTCATTTTGCACCTCCTCCTGTGCGAATTGCGAATAGCGAACGGTGAATAGTGCATCACGTCTCACGTCTCACCTCCCTTTCAGACTGTATGGGTCCATCGGGTCCATCGGTTCCCTCCACCTGCGCCCGCAGGAAAGACATTAGTGCCTCCAGGCTGCCAAAACCGCGCCGCTGGCGGGTGCGGGTATCCTCCAGGCTAAAACGCCATACGGCGGGGCGTTCGAACGAGGCCGGCCGCTCCTGCCACAGGCGGAGCAGATAGGCATGGTAACGGGGGGCGGTTTGGTCGTCGCTCACTGGTTTCCTCCACCGGTTCTGTGCTATAATTATAGGAACCCATCGTTCATAAATCGTTCAGAGAAGGCGGCGCTACGATGACCGAAACGTTACGTCTGACACTCTTGGGAGGGCTGCACATCGCCCACGGCGAGACCGAACTGGAAGGGGCCGGCTCTGAGCAGTTCGACGGAGTTTATCCTGAGCGAGACCGCATGGCTCACTACCGGCCTGTCGAAGGGTTTGTCTCCCGCAAGGCGCAGGCTCTGCTGGTCTATCTGGCGGTGACAGGCCGCGCGCACTTCCGTGACGCCCTGGCGGGCCTGCTATGGGGAGAGTCTCCCGAGGAACGGGCCGCCGGCAACTTACGGGTGGTGCTCTCCAACTTGCGCCGTCTCGTTCCCGACCACGTCATCATCACCCGGCGGACGGTGGAGTTTAACCGGGAGAGCGATTGCTGGATTGACGTAGTAGAGTTTGAGAGCAAGATGCAAGAGGCAAGAGGCAGAAAGCGGGCGGACACATCTTGTGTCTTGCAGCTTGCAACTTGCCTCCGGCTGTACCAGGGAGATTTCCTTGATGGTTTCTACGTGCGCGGCGCGCCGGACTTCGAGGAATGGCTGTTAGTGGAGCGGGAGCGGTTGCGGCAGACGGTCCTGCAATCGCTACATTGCCTGGTGCAACACCACGTCGCGCGGGGCGAGTACGTTGCAGGGATTGAGTGTGTTACCCGGCTGCTGGCGCTGGACCCCTGGCGGGAGGAGGCGCACCGCGAATTGATGCGGCTCCTTGCGCTGAGTGGGCAGCGCAGCGCGGCGTTGGCCCAGTACGAGAAGTGCCGCCATCTGCTGGAGGCGGAACTGGGGTTAGAACCGCTGGAGGAAACGACTGCGCTCTACCAATGGCTGGTAGATTGGGGAACTGGTAGATTGGCAGATTGGGAAACCGGTGAATTGGTAGATTGGGTAATTAGTCTGCCATTCAGGGGACGGGGTGACGAACATGCCCAACTGGTTACGTGGTGGGAGGCGGCCCTGCGGCAGGACTCAAGACAGGCGCAGCTGGCGCTGGTGGAAGGGGAGGCGGGGGTAGGCAAGACCCGGCTGGTGGAGGAGGCGGCCCGTTACGCCGAGGCCCAGGGCGCAGTGGTGTTGCGCGGACGGTGCTACGAGTTCGGCGGCAGCGTTCCCTACCAGCCTATTGCGGAGGCTCTGCGGACGCAAATTGCGAATAACGAATTGCGAATTGCGAATCTGGGCGACGTGTGGCTGGCGGAACTGGCGCGGCTTCTGCCGGAGGTGCGCGAGATGCGGCCCGATTTGCCGTCGCCGATACGTGGCTCCGGTGAGGCCGCCCGCCAGCGGCTCTTCGAGGCCGTGCTTCGCTTCCTGAAGCAAGTGGCAAGTGACGCATCCTGCCTCTTGTTTCTCGATGACCTGCATTGGGCCAACCAATCCACGCTTGACCTGCTCCACTATCTGGTGCGCCAACTGTCCGGCGCGCCCGTCTGGATCGTGGGTACCTACCGCCCCGAGGAGGTGAGCCTGAGCCACCCGCTGACCCGGTTGCGCCAGGGGCTGAGCCGTGACCACCTGGTGAGTCGCCTGATCCTGGAGCCTCTCTCTTCCAAGTCAGTGGAGGAGATCGCCTGTTCCCTGGTCGGCGAAGAGGAAGGGGCGGCTTTCGGCGCGCTTCTCTACCAGGAGAGCGAGGGAAACCCCTTTATTCTGGTCGAGACGGTGAATGATTTGCAGGAGCAAGGCGTCTTGCGAGGAGAGGAGGGCGAACATTGGCAGTGGAGCGGCCCGCCAGCGGCGAAGGTGTTGCCGGCATGTGTGTGGGACGTGGTCTTGCAGCGGGTGGGGCGGTTGAGCGAACCGGCTCAGCGACTATTGACGCTGGCAGCAGTCATCGGGCGACAGTTCAACGGGCCGCTCCTGCAAGCCGCCGCCGGGCAGGATGTGGATGCGGTAGACGAGAGCCTGGACGAATGGTTGACCCGTCGTCTGGTACGGCAATACCCAGCGTCTAGTATCCAGCAGACAGTTTCCAGCCTCCAATATGACTTCAATCACGACAAAATCCGGACCGCGGTCTACCACGCGGCCGGAGAGGTGCGGCGGCGGATGTTGCACCGGCGGGTGGGGGAGGCGCTGGAGCAATTGTTCCCCGGCCAAACCGCCGAGCAGGTCGGACTGCTGGCCCATCACTGGGAGCAGGCCGGGGAGCCGGAAAAGGCGGGCGGGTATTTGCTGCGCGCTGGCGACCGGGCCCGTTTGCTCTACGCCCACGAGGAGGCCATTGACTATTACCGGCGGGCGTTGGCCTATCTGAAGGAGCAGGGCCAGCACGAACAGGCGGCACGGACGCTGATGAAACTTGGCTTGACCTACCACAACGCCTTTGATTTTCGGCAAGCGCGCCGGGCATACGATGAGGGCTTTGCCCTGTGGCAACGGGCGGGAGCGACCCAGTCCGTGATTCCCTCCTCGCCCGCGCCCCACCCTCTCAGGGTACGTTGGCTCGAACCGACGACCCTGGATCCGGCGATGGCCCCGGACGCCCACACAGACTGCCTGATGACCCATCTTTTCAGCGGCCTGGTGGAACTGACTTCTGAGATGGACATCGTGCCCGATGTGGCCCAAACCTGGGAGGTGTCCGCAGGCGGGCGTCGGTTCGTCTTCCACCTGCGGGACGACGTGCGGTGGAGCGATGGCACACCGGTGACGGCAGAGGACTTTGAGTATGCCTGGAAGCGGGTTCTCGCTCCGGCCACCGAGTCGCCCGCGGCCTCCTTCCTGTACGACATCAAGGGAGGCCGGGCCTTCCATCAAGCAGAGGGAAGACGGGAAGACGTGGGAGTGCGGGCACTCGACGACCTCACCCTGCTGGTGGAGCTGGAAAGGCCGGTCGGATACCTCCTCCAACTGCTATGCCATGTCTCCTGGTACCCCGTACCCCGGCATACGGTGGAGATGCACGGCGCAGCCTGGACAGAGGTGGGGAATCTTGTCACCAATGGGCCTTTCAGATTGGCGGCCTGGAAGCGGGGCGAGTCGCTGCTCCTGGCGCGCAATCCCACCTATCACGACTGGCCCAGAGTCCGGGGCAACGTGCAACAGGTGAATCTGTTCCCGCTCAGGGACTGGTCGGCCAGATTGCAGATGTATGAAGCGGACGGCCTGGATGTCCTCGGCATAACCTTCTTCCCTCCGGCAGAGCGTGATAACGCCCGCCAGCAGCACATCGGAGAATATATCTCCAGCCTCAGGTTGGAAACCCACTTTCTGGCATTTGACGTCTGCCGACCGCCTTTCGATGATGTCCGGGTGCGGCGCGCGTTCGCTCTGGCCACAGATCGGGAGACGCTAGCGGACGTGGTGATGCGAGGCTACGTGGCTCCGGCTACCGGTGGGCTTTTGCCGCCGGGCATGCCGGGGCACTCGCCGGGGATCGCACTGCCCTACGATCCCCAACAGGCACGCCGACTGTTAGCCGAGGCCGGCTACCCGGGCGGCCGTGGCTTCCCGGTGGTAGACGCCCTGGGCTTCCGCGCCGCCGAATCCCGGAGCGAATACCTGCAAGCACACTGGCGGGAGAACCTGGGGATAGAGATCACGTGGGAGACGGTCGAGTGGGCCGAGTTTCTCGACCGATTGGGAAACGAGACCCCCCACCTGACCAGCCTGGGGTGGGTGGCCGACTATCCTGATCCCGATAGTTTCCTGAGGGTGAGCCGGGCCAGAAGTTGGGCCGGGTGGCAAAATGCAACCTACGATCGGCTGGTGAAGGAAGCCGGCCAAGTGATGTGTCAGGGAGAAAGGATGAAACTGTACCGCCAAGCGGATAGAATCCTGGTCGAGGAAGCGCCAATCCTGCCCCTCATCTATGAGCGGGATCACCTACTGGTCAAACCGTGGGTGAGCAGATACCCTCTGTCAGCGATCAAACCGTCGTTCTGGAAGGACGTTGTGATCGAGCTGCATTAGCGATCCACTCTCCTGCCCCGAAAATAACCCGGCTTGTAGTAGGCGATTCATCGCCGTGATTCGGGTCACAGTCTGCTGCTGCAGGCTTCGCTCTCTTAACTTGAGGCTTCAGCCTGCCTCGAAAATAAACGGTCCGTAGTAACGACTTCAGTCGCTGGCGTCGCTGAACGACTAAAGTCGTTACTACCAGTCATTTTCGTCTTTCAGGGTGAACGCAGTTCGTGACAACTGCCTCGAAAATATCTCGCCGCCGCCAGTCGCTCTCGTCGCGCTGTTACCCCAATTACATCACCAAACTCATCACGGCCTTCTGGACGTGCAGCCGGTTCTCCGCTTCGTCGAAGATGACGGACTTCCAACCGGGGCCTTCCGTCTTATCCATCACATAGTTGCTGACTTCGTAAGCGCGGTCGGCGGGGAGGCAGTGCATGTAGATGGCGTCGTGCGCCGCCGTGTCCATGAGCTCCTCGGTACACTTCCAACTCTGGTACTTGTCGAAGATCTCCTGCGACTTCTGGGGATCATCTTCCCCTACGGGCGGTTTGAAGATGGCCGTGGGACACCATGCTTTAGGATAAACCGCGTGCGCGCCGGCGATGCCGTCCGCGAAGTCCTCCGTGATGCGGAAGGAACCGGAGGAGGCCGCCGCGTACTCCTGGCACTGGGCGATGATCGCCGGATCGAGCTCCATCTCCGGGGGACGGGCCAACGTGACGTTCATGCCTAACATGGTGGCGTAGAGGATCGCGGATTGCGGCACGGCGCGGGGTTTGTGGACGCTGGGGGAGTAGGCCCAGGACATGGTGAAGTTGACGCCCTTGAAGCCGCCGAAGTTCTCCTTGACGGTGAGCATATCGGCCAGCCCCTGGAAAGGATGGTAGATGTCATCCTCCATATTCAGGACGGGGATGTCGGCCCACTTGGCGAATTCCCGCAGCAGAGCGGTCGCGCCCCCGTATTCCCACTCCACGGGATCCCCGTAGCAGCGGATGGCGATGGCTTCTCCCATGCGCGAGAGGACGCGGGCCACATCGGAGACGCGCTCGGTGCTGTAGGCGACCTCTTTCCCCTCTAAGGCGGGGGTGTAGATTTTATTGGGGTCCAGGAAGTGAGCGTGGCCGCCCAATTGGGTCATACCGGCCTCGAAGGAGTTGCGAGTGCGCAGCGATTGGTTGTAGAAGAGCATGAAGAGCGTCTTGCTGCGCAGGATGTTGTCGTGATAGATCCCCATGGCGCGTTCCTGCTTGAGCCTTTCGGCCACCGCGAGAACACTTTCGATCTCCTCACGACTGAAGTCGGTTTCGGCCAAAAAATCACGGCCACGCAAACTCATCGTTTTCATTTCTGTATTACCTCCGGTTGTTGTTTATTTGCCATTTGCCATTTGCCATTTGCTCATTTGCCATTTGTTCATTTGTCATTTTCTTCATTTGTCATTCTCTTCCGCTCCTGCACGAAACGCTCGATGCCGGCCAACAACCAGCGCGGCGTCAGGTGCGCCTCGTCGAGCACCTCGTCCAACGTGCCGCCGGTACGCCAGCGATCGTCCCAATCCGAGGACAAAGCGTACTCCTCCGCTGCCTCGTTGAACAGCCAGTCGTGCATCAACCAGCGCGCCTGCGTCGTGACGACAGTCGAGTTGGCGCGGTCGCCAGCCGAGAGCACGCGCCGGCGATACGCTTCCGGCTGGAGCGCGAAGAGCTGTGGGCTGGTCGCACAGACAACCTTCACGTTCAGATCTCGCGCGTCCAGCTCCGGCAGAATTTTGATGAGGCTTGCCATCGCGCTGGTGCCCTGCACGATCAGCGCGCCTCCGCGTGGCTGGTCGGGACGATAGTCGCGTACCACATACGCGCCGCGCGCCGCCTCGAAATGCGAGGGGATGCCTAACTTACCCCGGTCGGGAATCTCAAGCGCGGGGCGAGTCAGGTGCAGGGCGATGATTGGCGCGGGCTGTTGGAGCGCGGTGCCCAACAACACCGGCACCTCGTTGTGCTCCCACGGGTACAGGTTGATGATGGCCCCTTTGGGGAACAGCTGCGTCACCCCCGGCGAGAAAATACCGAAGTGGGTACGGCTGTCGTCGGCGGTTTCGGGGCCGGAGTGACCGGCTACCCAGATCACCTTGCCCATGTTCCACTGGCAATCCTGCGCCATCTGGCTGAACAGCCGCATAATACCGTATTTGAGGTATGAAAACGCCCCGTAGGTGGAACATGCGCCCCAGAAGCCCTCGAAGGCCGCTTCGGGGTCGAGCGCGAAGTTGACCGAGGCCATCCCGACCATAATCCCGGCGTTGGCGAACTCCGTGATCTCCTGTGGCAGCAATACGCCCTCCGGAGAGCCGTAGCGTTCGTACCAGCCGTAGCCGGGGAAATCGCCGTAGCTTGCAGCGAAACCGCTGATGTTCGTCGAACCGGCGAGATCGGCCGAGCACGCCAAGAACAGCGGCTGGCCGTACTCCTGCGCCCCGAACGCATTGACCCACGCGCCCCATTTGGCGAGCGCGGCACGGTTAGCGACCACCTCACCGGGAGCTGCGTACAGCTCCGCTGGATAATGCCGGTAGTCATACAATCGCTCATCCTGGAAGGGGTTGCCGCGTTTACCCAGCCGGAACGCAGGAATCTCTGCAGGTACGCTATCTCCCAGGGCCACCAACGTGTCGGCCAGGTAATCCACCAACGCCTGGTCTTGGCGCAGCACCTCCATCACGGCCTTGAGATTGGCCTTGAACTCGGCGCGCAGCTCGGCGGGGTCGGCAGGGGGAGTCCCCCCGAAGTTGACGAACGTCACGCCGTATTTTTGGGCGAAGGGACGCTTGGTCTCCCAGAACAGCTCGCTGCCGGTCTTGTGCGGCGAACCGTGCGACTTGTTGTCATACTTGAGGTAGCCGCGCCCCTTGCGCGTCTTGACCCAGGTCGCGCTGGGGACGTGATCGGGGTTATCCCCCGACATCATGGACAGGAACGCGCGCGTCACCGGCCCCCACGAGCTGCCGGACTCCGTGCCGAACACGCGCCAGCCGTGCGAGGCGAACCAGTCGGTGGGCGTCCCGTACACGGCGCTGCTGATGGGATGGTCGTCAATGCCGAAGTCGTTCCAGTCCACCACGTAGTAGAGATTATCCAGCCCCAGCCCCCAGGCGGAGTTCAACGTCTCGTGCGTGGCGCCGGGCGTCAGGCCCGCTTCTCCCTCCAGGATGAACACCTTCACGCCCTCGGCCCCCGCCCGCTTCAACGCCAGCGCCGCTCCCGCCGCCGCCGGGCTGCCATGTCCCGATGGCCCGGTGTTGAACTTGAGGAACAATGTCTTGCCCTCCATCTCGGCGTGCCCCGACAGGCCGTCACGATGCCGGAAACTCAGCAGATCCTCCCAGGTTAATGCGCGCTCCTCAAAGTTGGGGATGGCGTATCGCGCGTCGCCGGTCTGCCGGTACTTGATGCGCAACGCCTCGTTGAACACGGCTAAGGCGCAGTAGACGAGCGGGATCGTGTGGCCCGCGCCCAAAATGAAGCGGTCGCCGAAGCGTTTTTCGGGATGGCGGATGTCCCAGCGCAGCTCGCCGCTGAGCAGCATGACGAGCAGCGGGTACACTTTGGAGCGCGACCCGCCGGGGTGGCCGCTCTGGCGATAGTTGAGGATCAGGTCCACGAGCTGGTCAACCAAATCCTTGAGCTTCTCCCAGTGATCAAAATGGCGGGATAGCTCTGAGTAGCGACGAGTGATCCGTGTCTCGGTCATAGGGTTCATGTTATGATTTCTCCTCTTCCAGGCGGGTGATCTGGCGTTCGTGCTCGCGCGCCAGTCGCTCGAACAGCCGCGCGACCTCGCGGATGGGCAGCTTCGCGGCCGCATCTCGGT
>JAUWHU010000144.1 GCA_030605705.1 Thermoflexia bacterium
AATGTGCGCGAACTGGAAAACGTGTTGGAACGGGCCATGTACGTGATGGAAGATTGCAAAGTGACCGTGGAACACTTGCCCCGTGAGTTGCGTGCGGCTACCATCGGCGGTACAGACGAGGTTGTGCTCACTCTGCAAGAAGCCGAGCGCCAGGCGGTTATCCGTGCCGGACGAGCGTTGCAAGGCAATGTCACCAGGATGTCCGCTGCTCTGGGCATCGGACGCACCCCTTTGTGGCGGAAGATGAAGACTTTTAATCTGTCCGCTGAGTCTTTTAAGAAATAATACCAGCGATAATTGTTCTAAAAAGAAACACGGGCGGGGGCAATGTAGTTCCGGTGTGAAACAAAAATGAGCAAAACCTTGACAAGGATGCGTCACGGGATATAATGATATTGGTTAATTAATCGCTGAAGCCGGGTTCTTGGTGGACTAGGAGACTGATTTGGTGATTATGTCCAAACGATGTACCCATAATAGAAAGTCCTGTGGGCAAACATGGGCAGGTAACTGCTATTGGTGGGCCGGCATGTTGTACGATAAGAGGCGCCTCTCCGAAATTGACGGAGATGGTGTCTTTTTTTGTTGCCGTGTTTGAGAGGAGGTGATTGCAGCCGATAAATAGCACGATCAGAGTTGGCACTCGTAAACACAATTCGTCTAAATATTAGTAACACTACGATTCAGTTTAAGGAGAACAAACGTATGAAGAAGAACAATCTGCTAGGGGAATGCATTGCTGAGGTCTTCGGGACTTTCATCCTGATTCTCCTCGGTGATGGTGTCGTTGCCAATGTCGGATTGGCCCCGCGTCTGGCTGCGCCGGCCTACAACTGGAACACAATCACTATCGGATGGGCCTTCGCGGTTATCGTTGCCGTGTATGTCGTCGGTGGTGTCTCTGGCGCACATATCAACCCGGCGGTCACGCTGGCGCTGGCCGTGAAGCGCGGTTTTGCCTGGAGCAAGGTCTTCCCTTACATACTTGCCCAGATGATCGGTGCTTTCCTGGGCGCTCTTGGCGTCTACCTGGTCTACCTGGACGGGCTGGTAGCCGCGGGTATGCCGAATGTCTGGTGCACCGGGGCGGGCAGTGTTTTCGGTGCGTCTTTCTGGGGCGGCGCCGGAGCGGCATCCGCCGGCGCATACACACTGGCTATCGCCTGTATCGCCGAGATCCTTGGCACGGCCGTGCTGTTGTGGGGCGTCCTGGCCAGTGGTGACACGAAGAACCTGGGCGTTGGAGCCAACCTCGGCCCGTTCGTGGTAGGTTTCACGGTACTGGCGGTCGGCATGTCTCTGGGCGGCCCCAGCGGCTACTCCATCAACCCCGCCCGTGACTTGGCCCCGCGTATCTTTGGCGCCCTGGTCGGCACCAAGGGGCTTTTTGACGGCATTTACTGGCTGTTGGCGCCGGTTATCGCACCGCTCATCGGCGGTGTCATCGGCGTTTTCACCTATGATTGGTTCGTTACCGCCAATCTGCCCGAATAGCCAGGTTATATCAAAACGGTGGGATTGTCAACGGGAGGGAAGAGAGAGTAACCCTCTCCTTCTCTCCCCATCCTGCCCCTAAAAAAAGGAGGTCAAATCGTGAAAAAGCTGATCAACAAGCCGGAAGATGTGGTAAAAGAGGAATTGGAAGGTCTGGCACTGGCCTACCCCGACATCGTCAAGGTGCATTTTGACCCTGACTATGTCTACCGCGCCGATGCCCCGGTGAAGGGCAAGGTGGCCCTCATCTCCGGCGGCGGCAGCGGCCACGAACCTATGCACGGCGGCTTAGTGGGCCTGGGTATGCTGGACGGGGCTTGCCCCGGCCAGGTGTTCACCTCTCCCACCCCGGACCAAATGTTGGAAGCTGCCAAGATGGTGCATGGCGGCGCGGGTGTGCTGTACATCGTCAAGAACTATACCGGCGACGTCATGAACTTTGAGATGGCGGCCGACATGGCCCGCAGCGAGGGCATCAGGGTGTTGAGCATCCTGATAGACGACGACACAGCCGTGAAGGACAGCACGTGGACCGCCGGACGGCGCGGCGTGGGTACCACGGTACTGGCGGAGAAGATCGTCGGCGCGGCGGCGGAAAAGGGCTACGACCTGAAGAAGCTGGCCGACCTGTGCCGCAAAGTCAACATCAACGGCCGCAGCATGGGCATGGCGCTCACGTCCTGCACCGTGCCTATGGCCGGCAAGCCCACCTTCGATCTGCCCGAGGACGAGATGGAGATCGGCGTCGGTATCCACGGCGAGCCTGGCCGGGAGCGTATGTCGCTCAAGACCGCCGACGAGATCACCGAGATGCTGGCCCTTTCGATCATTGATGACCCGGCCTACAGCAGGACCGTGCGGGAACTGGATGAGGAAAAGGGTGAGTGGGTAGACGTCACTCTGGAGGATCCACCCTTCAAGGCCGGCGACCAGGTGTTGGCCTTTGTGAACAACATGGGCGGCAGTGCGGCCGTCGAACTGCCCATCATCTACCGCAAACTGCACGAGATCTGTGAAAAGAAGGGATTAAAGATCGTCCGCAACCTCATCGGCCCCTACATCACCTCCCTGGAAATGCAGGGCTGCTCCATTACCCTGCTCAAGATGGACGACGAACTGCTTGAACTGTGGGACGCCCCGGTCAAGACCATCGGTATGCGCTGGGGAATATAGTCAAACCAGAAACCGGGCTTCGCCGTGAGCGTTCGGTCGAACGGTCTTCCCCGGGAAACCCGGTTTCTAGCTACGAAGGAGATAATTGGTATGGCCATCACTACGGTTGACGTCCTGAACTGCCTGCGCCAGATGGCAGACGTGATTCACGAGAACAAAGAGTACCTCACTGACCTGGATTCAGCCATCGGCGACGCCGACCACGGCATTAACATGGATCGTGGGTTCCAGGCCATCCTGAAGAAACTGCCCAGTGTGGAGGATAAAGACGCGGGCACCATCCTCAAGACGGCTGGCATGGCCCTGGTGTCCAGTGTCGGTGGAGCAGCTGGGCCGCTCTATGGCACGGCCTTTATGCAGGCCGGCATGGCCATAGCCGGTAAGTACGAACTAGAGGCCGAGGACCTGTTAGCCATCCTGGACGCGGCTCTCAAGGGAGTGATCATGCGAGGCCGGGCCAATCTGGCTGACAAGACGATGGTAGATGCCATCACCCCCGCTGTTAACGTTATACGAGAGGCGCTGGGAAACGGCGCCGGCACGGTAGAGGTCCTGGAACAAGCAGCGGCGGCAGCGAAAAAGGGCATGAAGGATACTATCCCTATGCTGGCCAAGAAAGGACGGGCCAGTTACCTGGGCGAGCGCAGCATTGGCCACCAGGACCCCGGCGCGACTTCGTCGTATCTCCTGATCAACACCATGGCCGAGATGGCGCGAGTGAAAGAGTGAAAAAACGTACAGAAACCTGGTTTTCAAAACCGGGTTTCTTGAGATAGACTAAGCATAAAAGGAGACTCTGGAAATGGCTAAGAAATATGTGGCAGCAGTGGACCAGGGTACGACCAGTACCCGCTTCATGATCTTTGACCACGCAGGGCAGGTGGTCAGTGTGCATCAGATGGAGCACGAGCAGATTTATCCACAGGCGGGCTGGGTTGAGCACGACCCCATGGAAGTCTGGGCCCGCACCCAGGACGTGATCAAGGGCGCGTTGGAAAAGAACGGCATTGACGCCAACGACATCGCCGCCATCGGCGTGACCAACCAGCGTGAGACCACCGTCGTCTGGGACAAGAACACCGGCAAGCCCTACTACAACGCCATCGTCTGGCAGTGCACCCGCACCAAGGATATTTGCGACGAACTGGAAAAGGACGGCGGCCAGGACCGCTTCCGTGCTAAGGTCGGCCTGCCGCTGGCGACCTACTTTTCCGGCCCCAAGATCAGGTGGATCCTGGACAACGTGGAGGGCGTCCGCGAGGCCGCCGAGAAGGGCGACGCCATCTTTGGCAACATGGACACCTGGGAGATCTGGTGGCTCACCGGCGGCCCAGACGGCGGCGCCCACGTGACCGACGTCACCAACGCCAGCCGCACCATGCTGATGAATCTGGAGACTCTGGACTGGGATCAGGAGATATTGGACATTATGGGCGTCCCCCGCCAGATGTTGCCGGAGATTCGGCCCTCCAGCGACCCCCAGATCTATGGCTACACGCCCGAGGATGGGCCGCTGGGAATCAAGATCCCGGTCTGCGGCGATCTGGGCGACCAGCAGGCGGCCCTCGTGGGTCAGACCTGCTACAGTTCCGGCGAGGCCAAGAACACTTACGGCACCGGCTGTTTTATGCTGATGAACACCGGCACCAAGCCCGTGCCCAGCAAGAGCGGTCTGTTGACCACGCTGGGCTACAAGTTCGGCGACGAACCGGCGGTCTACGCTCTGGAAGGCTCTATCGCTATCACCGGCGCGTTGATCCAGTGGCTGCGCGACAACCTCAACCTGATCGAAAAGTCGCCGGAAATCGAAGATCTGGCCAAGACCGTCGAGGACAACGGCGGCATCTACTTTGTGCCCGCCTTCTCCGGCCTCTTTGCCCCTTACTGGAAGAGCGACGCCCGCGGCGTGATCGTCGGCATGACCCGCTACGTCAACAAGGGGCACATTGCCCGCGCCGCGCTGGAGGCGACCGCCTACCAGACCCGTGAGGTGCTGGACGCGATGAAGAAGGACTCTGGCGTGACCCTCACGGCGCTGAAGGTAGATGGCGGCATGGTCTTCAACGAACTGCTCATGCAATTCCAGTCCGACGTCCTGGGCGTGCCCGTCGTGCGCCCGCAGGTGGCCGAGACCACCGCGTTGGGCGCGGCCTACGCCGCTGGCCTGGCCGTTGGCTTTTGGAACAACACCGACGAACTGCGCGAGAACTGGGGTATAGACAAGACTTGGAAGCCCGAGATGGATGCGGAGATGCGCGCGGAACTCTACAAGTACTGGCTTAAGGCCGTCACGCGCACCTTTGATTGGGTAGAGTAAGCATATTCGGCTTATAATGTCTGATCAGTCTCCACGCTGAAGTAAAAAACAAAGGGAACTGAGCGAGATGGATTCCTCAGTTCCCTTTGTCTGAAGTGAGCATAATACTACAACGAGACTTATCATTCCGAGGAACGGAGCAGCCTGCCTTGAGCGTAGCCGAAGGGACGAGGAATCTCGACTTGGTGATGTCGAACGTCCGCCAACATTGAGATTTTTCGCTCCCTGCGGTCGTTCAGAATGACAGTTTGAATAGTAACGAGACGAGGTGAAAAGTGCATATAGTTGTTTGCCTCAAACAGATCATTGATCCGGAGATACCTCCTCACGTATTTCAGATTGATCCCGTCGAGAAAAAACAGCTACGGGGCCGGCAAGTACTTCTCATTAGCGATTTTGATGCCGTCGCCCTTGAAGTCGCCCTCCAACTGAAAGAGAAAGTGGATGGCAAAGTGACCGCCATCACCATCGGCGCGGCGGAAGCGGTGGAGGCGCTGCATACGGCGCTGGCCATGGGCGCAGATGAGGCCGTGCTCATTTCCGCTCCGGCTTTCGAGGAGACGGATTCCTTCGGCAAGGCGCGCATTCTGGCCGCCGCGCTGCACAAACTGGGCGAGTTTGACGGGGTGCTATGCGGCCGGCAGGCCGGGGACGTGGAACTGGGCCTGGTGGGGCTGTTCCTGGCAGAGATGCTGGGCCTCCCTTGCGCCACCCTGGTGGCAAATATGGAGCCGGAGCAGGGCCAGATGCGCTTCAGGCGGCCCATAGAGGGCGGGTACGAGATTCTGGAGACGGCCACGCCTTTCCTGGCGACCATCACCAACGACGAGAGCAACGTGGCCCGCTACGCTTCGGTTCGGGGCATCAGGAAGGCCATGCGGACAGAAATCCCTACCTGGTCTGCTGCCGACCTGGCCCTCGATCCGGCCGCGATCGGCCCGGAAACCGCACTGATTGAGATGGAAGAACTGTTCGTTCCTGAGGGGGATATACGGTGCGAGTTCATCGTGGGCGAGTCGGGGTCGGGTAAGGCACGGCAACTGGCTCTGCGCCTCAGAGAACTAAAACTCTTGTAGGGGGAGTATGCGATGACAAACATTCTGACAATCTGTACCGCTTCGGCTCAAGACCTCCCCCGCGCTGCGCTGGAAGTCCTGGCGGCCGCCCGGCAGTTGGGGGATGAACTAGGAAATGGCAACGTCCAGGCAGTCCTGATCGGGCCAGACGTCGCAGGGCACGCCAGAGCGCTGGTGCAGCACGGCGCCGACGAAGTTTTTGTCGCCAGCCATCCCCGTTTGCAGGAATATGAGGCGGATGTTATCCTGGGGGCGCTGGAGAAGGTCGCGCCGCAACTTAAGCCCGACGTGGTTCTCTTCCCTCACGACGTGCTAAGCGGAGGGAACGTCGCTCCGCGCCTGGCCTACCGGCTGGGAACGGGCATCGTCACCGACTGCATTGGTTTTGATGTGCCGCGGCCGGTCTCTGACC
>JAUWHU010000595.1 GCA_030605705.1 Thermoflexia bacterium
GCAAGAATGTAACACCACGGTCGTCCCGCTCTACGTCCACTTCGACGAGGAGGTTTATCGGGATGGCATAGATCTGGATGTGGACACTTTTTTCCAAAAATTGAAAGCCGCGCCTGCACTGCCCACCACTTCGCAACCTTCGGTGGGCGACTTCTTAGAGCTTTACCGCCGGCTAAGCCAGGAAAACGACGCCATCATCTCCATCCACATCTCCAGCGGCATCAGTGGAACCGTCTCTACGGCGCGAACGGCGCGCCAAACGCTCCTGGACGAGCTGGCGGAGCCACCGGAGATCTACGTGATAGATTCTCAGAGCGCAAGTTGTGGCCTCGCGCTGCTCGTCACTGCTGCCGCGCGGGCGATTGCCCAGGGCTGGCCGGCCCAACAGGTCGCGCAACACGTCAAGGAATTAGTCGCGCGTGTACAAATGCTGTTCGTCGTGGACACGCTGGAATATCTCCACAAGGGCGGCCGCATCAATGGCGCCGCAGCCTTGTTTGGCTCGGCCCTCCAGATCAAACCCATCCTCTATCTCCAGAATGGGAAAATTGAGCCGCTGGAGAAAGTGCGCACGAGCAAGCGGGCAAAGCGACGAATTCTGGAGATCATGGAGGAACGGATCAAGGACCAACCGGTTCACATCTGCATCGCCCAGGCCCAGGCCCCTGAGAAAGCGGAGTGCGTCCGCGCTCACTGCGCCGCACATTTCGATTGCCGCGAGCTTTTCATCGAGGGAATGAGCCCCGTTATCTCCACACATGTCGGGCCGGGAACGGTGGTGGTGTCGTTCTACACCAAAAGTTGAAAATTGAAGATCGAACGCGAATCGCTGAAACGCTAAGATGAAATCACCCATAAAACAGTACCGGCATCTCAAGCGCTATCAGGAGATTGTACGCATCCTGATCCGGCACGGATTCGGCGGCATCGTGGACCAGTTAGGCCTGCTGCCGGCCCTCTCCCTGCCGAGTCGCCTGTTGCGCCGCCAGCCGGTGAAGCCGCTCCTTGCTCCCGCCGCGCACGTGCGTCTGGCCCTCGAGGAGCTCGGCCCTACCTTCATCAAATTCGGGCAGATTCTGAGCACGCGCCCCGATCTCATCCCCCCGGCCTACATCCAAGAATTGGAGAAACTCCAGGATGTGGTGCCTCCCGCGCCGTGGGACACTATCAAAGCGCGCATTGAGACGGACCTGAAAGCCCCGCTTGAGAAAACGTTTACCACCTTCGATCCCGCGCCCATCGCCGCCGCCTCCATCTCTCAGGTACATCAGGCCACCTTACCCGGCGGCGAGGACGTGGTGGTCAAGGTGCAACGCCCCGACATCGAGCGCACCATCGACGCCGACCTGGAGGTCCTCTTCGACCTGGCCCAGCTGCTCCAGGAACGCACCCCGCTGGGCGAACTATATGATCTGGTAGGGATCACCGAGGATTTTGCCCACACACTACGCGCCGAGTTGGATTTCTCACGCGAGGGGCGCAACGCCGACCGTTTTCGGGCTAACTTCGCCGGTGAAACCCATCTCTACATTCCCAAGGTCTACTGGGATTACACGACCCGGCGCGTGCTCGTCCTCGAACGCATCTCCGGCCTCAAGATTGACGACCTGCCGGCCTTAGAAGCCGCCGGCTTCGACTGCCACCAGATCGCCCTCTACAGCTCCCGCATCATCATTCAAGAGATGCTCATCGATGGGTTCTTCCACGCCGACCCCCACCCCGGCAACTTCTTCATTATGTGCCTGGATGACGACCCTCACCAACCGGTCATCGGGGCGATAGATTTCGGCATGGTGGGACATCTGAGCCTCCGGCTACGCGAGGAACTGGTCCGTCTCTACATCGTCTCTGTGGGATTGGATAGCGCGGAGCTCGTGGATCAACTCATCAAGATGGGAGCCACCGGTCAGCGGGTGGATAGGGCCGGCCTACAACGGGACTTGGAGCGACTGCTGACCAAATACTACGGTTTGCCCCTCAAAGAAATCCGTGCTCAAGAAGTCATTGATGAAGTCATGCCCATCGCTTTCCGTCACCACCTGCGTCTACCTGCAGAACTGTGGCTGATGGGGAAAACTCTGGGGATGATGGAAGGGGTAGGACTAAAGTTAGACCCGGATTTTGACGTTTTCGCCGTCTCCAAACCCTACGTGCGCCGCTTCACCTGGCAAATGGCCTCACCCAAAGTCTGGGGACGCAAGCTGCTCAAAGGAGTCAATGACTGGGAAGAACTATTAACCGTCCTTCCCAAACAGAGCCACCGCATCCTGGATCAGATAGAAGGAGGAGACCTGGAGATCAATATCAGCTTCAAGGAAGCACAGCAAAGCATCAACAAACTAGATCTCCTCGTCAACCGGCTGTCCACCAGCATCCTGTTAGCCGCGCTCATCGTCGGCCTGGCTTTACTGACTCCTCTGGTAAGCACCGGGGGATACGGCATC
>JAUWHU010000231.1 GCA_030605705.1 Thermoflexia bacterium
CCCAGGAGAGCCGCCGCATAGGTGAGTACCAGACGCTTAAGGTTGTGTAGGAAGCCCAGGCGGTCGCGTTGCGTGCTGAGCACTGCTAAGGGCAAGGCTAACCACATCAGCGCGCCGATCTGCGGTGTAGGCGGGGGATATAGCAGCGAGGCAAACATCCACAGCACCAGGGTCAACAAGGTTGTGTATTGCAATTGCCAGGACACCGGGCGACGTGGAGCCTCCACCCCGTGCCGCGAGGGTGTCTCGGTCAGCAAGGCGCGCTCGTGCTGGTCAACGAATAAGGTCCCCACACAGCCTAAGGCCGACAGCACCCACGGCAGGGCCGCAACGAAAGCGTACCACAGGTACAAGAACCCGTTGAGGGTTATCACGCCGTTGTCACGCAGGAAAATCTCCGCGTCGGCCAGGAACTGTTGGAGTGTCTCTTCCATGATCGGTTACTGATACAGACGTGTTTCCAGCAGCCAGACCTGTACCGCGTTCCAGAATGTGTACGGGCCGTGTGTGCGCGGGCCGTTCAGAGCAGCGGTGATGTAAATCTGCGCGTCGTACAGGCCCGGGTCTTCAGCCGGAAAGTGGGCGCGACCGGTACAAACGTGGTCATCACCGTTGCGATAACAGGAACTCCAAACGAGTTCCTCGGCTATCCAATCCGGGTGCTTGGGGGCTGCGCCGGGATAGAGGCGGCCCACCTCGTTGATGATCCAGTCCTTGCTGGCCTCGGTCAAATTGAAGTCCACCGTGCCGCCGTTGCCGAGCGTGTCTTGTACTGTGGCCGTGTGCGCCGGACACGCCGGGCAATCAGGACCGTACCAGGTGTGCGTAGCCGGCCCCAAAACAGTTTGAAACACTAACGTTGCGCCGACGTCTTCCGGGTCTTGTCCCACGACCAGGAGATATGGTGGCTCTATCCCGATGAGTGTGGTACTGGGAGTGGCGTAAGACCACGAATCGCCAGGACAGACACAAGGCGTGGGATCGGGGTCCGGATCGTCACAGATGCCGTCCACGCAACAATCGTCATTCTCTGCGAAGTTCCAGCCGTCCCAGGTGGCTCCCCCCCAGGAACCGTTGAAGGTGCAAGTCCTGGGTGTTGTACCTGTACACCCGGCAAGCGTCCACACCACCGGGAAGATCGCGTTGTGATACCAGGTACCCGCGGCCCACTCGCCGTCCGAACATTGGGCGCGCGGGTCATTTACGGCGCCGCCCCCAGGAGCACTGCCGTCTCCCTCATTGTGCCCCCGGGGAGTGCGGTCGCCGGGCTTTTCAAATAGGCCGGTTTGAGACCCGGGTGTCCAACTGGCTCCGCACAGGCAGCCGGAACAGCCAGAAGCAGTCAACAGCCATCTTACTTTCACCCACCCACCGGCCGGGTTACCCGTTGGCGGGTTCAGGATGTATCGCCAATCCGTGCTTACTGCTTCAACAGAGCTACTCATTGGGGCCAGAACCGCCAGGATTATTACAATAAAGACTAACAATACTTGTACCAGATTCTTTTTCATCGCCAGCTCCTTTTGAGATAGAGTAGGGAGGAAGGGGCAATTGCCCCTTTCTCCCTGGTTATGTTGCTACCGTTATGGTTCGTTGAGTAATGCGTAGAAGATCACCTCCCAGGCATCCCCATCCGGTGTGATTACGGGGCGCGCCATGCCGAGAAGAACCACTACTTCAGCATTGGCGGTTAGGACTGCATCCGCCGTCTCTGCATCCCACGGACTTTGATCACAACCGACCACGGGATCGTCTGTCCAGGCAGCAATGTCTGCCACGGCATCCTCTCCTGAGCGAGGAACGTACACCGGGTTAGCCATGGCGAGCAGTCCGTCAACCTGTGGGGCCTCGGGGTATGCTTGCACAGCGGTCTCAAGAAAGTTCTCCGATACCGAGACGCCTAGGATACGCTCGACGTATCCGTGACATACAGCCAAGAAAACACCGGCTGGCCGGCCGTCCACCCCGACCCAGTCCCCGTCCACCTCTGCCTCCGGCGTGGCTTCCTCCGTCTCTTCGACGGTGGGCGTGGCCTCTGCCGTGGGGGCGTCAGTGGGCGTGGCGGTGGGCGGCGGTACTGGAGTTGCTTCCTCAGTCTCCGCGACGATGGGTGTGGCCTCCTCCGTGGGCGTCACCGTGGGATTGTCCTTTTTCAGAAACGGCCCCACCACCCACGAGAGCGCGATGACCACGAGTAAGCCGCCGACGATGTACTTAGTAGATTTGTGTTCGAACATGCTGCTATACCTCCTTAGATTAGAATTGGAATACTTGAAATACGAAAATCAAAACCGTCACTCTAATGCCATCACACTGATCGCATTTAACTACCCACACAAAAAGACGGCTTTCTCCCACTAATGGGAAAGCCGTCTCATTTCTCATTATAAACCCTCACCTACTCCCTGTCAATACCCCGCCGCGGCGAATTTCACGTTCCAGGGTCCAAAAGTCGCCGGTTGTGTCCCATTCTGTCTGGTTGCTGAGGTGCAAGTCTATGGCGCGTTGGGTTTGATACACCCACTTGCTCAACTCGGACACCAGCGCGCTCTGCGCCGTTTTGTTGGGCACCACGAGGTAAAAATGCCCGCCCGTCATTTTGTGATACAAATCCCACTTGCGCTGCCGTGAGTTTTTGTTTTTCCGCGTGTGCCGTTCACATTCGACGTAGTAGACCTGGTTGTCTTGGGAAGCTACCAGGTCTGGCGTTGCCGTCCCCCCGTCTAACGTGAAGGGCTTGGGGAACAAATCCGTGAGGAAGCCGCGCCGCTTCAACTCCTGAGCCGTGGCCCAATTCAGCAAGACGTGTTCCGGCGACTTGTGCCGCCGTAATAGACGCTCATACAACGAATCTTCCGGCTCACGGCCAAATTGCTCCTGGAACACCGTGCGGCCGGCTGCCGTCAAACGCACGAGACGCAGGGCGATCTCGCCCGTCTCGGCGTAGAGGTCCGTCG
>JAUWHU010000174.1 GCA_030605705.1 Thermoflexia bacterium
ATGCGACGCGGGAACTGCGTGAGTTGGTGGATCTGAGACTGATTGAGATGCACGGCACGCGGCGGTGGGCGTATTATATGCTGGCGGCAAGGGCAAAGGTAGAACTTGAGCCTGCAGATCCTCAAATACGATTGGTATTGAACTATGTGTGTGAACATGGCTCAATCAACAACCGAGAATGTCGTGACTTGCTGGGGTGGAAAGACGAGGAGCGCGGTAAGGCTTACCGTTTGCTATACAGGCTGGCAGGGGAGAGGAAACTTCGCAAGGAAGGCCGTGGCAGGGGCACACGTTATACACGTCTATAAACGCGGGCGTGCATAAATCGTGCATATTGTTCCGAAATGAAAAGAAGCTCTTTCTTTTTCGTGTTAATTCGTGGTGGGCAACTGCCTGCCCACATTGCGAATTCGTGGCTGATTTTTGCTGTGCCATGCTTACGTTAACGGCAAATTTGTTGTTAGGATGTCAATAAGCACAGTGGATTTTGCTATTTTTTCTTTTAATTTCTCAACTTGTAACATTTTAACTTTCAAGGAGGGTTCGGCTGATGTCACAGGTATATGTTTCTCAACACCCTTTGGTCCAACATAAATTAACACTTCTGCGCGATAAGCACACGGACTCCAAGAAATTCCGCGAATTGGTGAAGGAAATAGCCATTTTCATGGCCTACGAGGCGACCGCCGACCTGCAGGTTGAACCGGTCACCGTAGAAACCCCTGTCGCGCCTGCGCAGGGCTTCCGGCTGAAGGAGAACATCGGGCTGGTACCCATCTTGCGCGCCGGGTTGGGATTCGTCGCCGGCGTCTGGGAGATGATGCCTTCTGCCGAGGTCTGGCACATCGGTCTTTTCCGCGATGAAAAGACCCTGCGCCCGGTGGAATACTACAACAAGCTCCCCGTCCGCCCCACCGTGGACGTCTGCCTGGTGTTGGATCCCATGTTGGCGACGGGCGGCTCCGCCATCGCCACGGTGGACATCCTCAAGAAATGGGGCGCGGGCCGAATCAAGTTTATGGGGCTGATAGCGGCCCCGGAGGGCCTGGAGCGCTTCACCGCCGCGCATCCCGACGTACCTGTTTACCTCGCCGCGATAGACGATCACCTGAACGAAACCGCCTACATCGTCCCCGGCCTGGGTGACGCGGGCGACCGCCAGTTCGGGACAGCGTAGCCACTTAACGATTTGACATGCTGGGTCTGACGTAAGGCGAGCGCGATGCCGTCTACGATACCGTGGTCAAATTAGTGGAAGCGTGGCTGCAAAAAGCGTGAAGTTTAAGGTAAGCGGCTATGTTGCACAACGCAAGGAGAATATCTATGAGCCAGAAGGATGTCATTGGGCCGTGGTCAGAAGATAAACTCGAAATGTTACGCAAGTATCTTTATGCCTACACGGCCATCATGCAAGGCCAACGCTGGTGTCGCAACGGTTATCATTATATTGATGCCTTTGCCGGCACAGGTAAACCTCGCGCTCGAGACGAAGAGCGGTATATTGATGGCTCTCCGCGCGTTGCGTTGACTATCCAACATCCCTTTCACAGTTATACTTTTATTGAGAAAACCCCATGGCGCGTACAACGGCTCCGGGAACTTGAAGATGAATTTCCGGATCGAGACATCCGCATCCGTGAAGGCGACTGCAATCGTATCATTACAGCCGAGATCACACCGCGCATCCGCTACGAGCGGTTCAATCGGGGGCTGACCGTTCTTGACCCTTTTGGTATGGACATAGAATGGTCTACCATAGAGCAAATCTCCGAAACACGAGCGATAGAGATATTTATGAATTTCCCGGTGATGGCTCTTAACCGCATCGTTTTGCCTAATGATCCCAACGCGCTCACCGAAGCGCAAATCGAGCGGATGAGTCGCTTCTGGGGGTCCACCAAATGGCGCGGGGACATCTACGAACAAGTACCAACACTCTTTGGGCCTGTGGAGATGAAAATTCGCCGCACCACGGGGCAACGGCTGGGTCGGTTGTTCAAGAAACGTCTGGAAGAGGTCTTTCCCCACGTCACCGCCCCATTAGTGATGACTAATTCCAAGAATGCGCCCCTTTATTGTTTGATCTTTGCGGGGCACAACTCGACCGGGGCTAAAATTGTACAGGAAATTTTCCAACGATATGAACGGCTGGGCCGGTAGATGAGTTGTATTCGAGAGTGTGCAATAATATATTGAGAAAGTGAGGAGAAGTCCAAATGGTAACAAAAATAGAGTGGGTGAGAAATTCAGATGGCACGCAGGGAAAAACCTGGAATCCGGTGACGGGATGCACCAAAGTCAGTCCGGGATGTAAACATTGCTACGCTGAACGCATGGCGCTTCGACTACGTGCTATGAGGCAACCCAACTACGTCAATGGCTTTAAGTTGACCACACACGAGCACATGTTGGAATTGCCACTGAGTTGGAAAAAACCACAGATGATTTTTGTCAACTCGATGAGTGATCTGTTCCATGAAGACGTACCGCTGACATTCATCCAAAAGGTTTTTGACATTATGCGCCGCGCTTCATGGCATACGTTTCAGGTACTCACCAAACGATCCCGGCGGCTACTTGAACTCGATCAAGAGATTGACTGGCCTCTCAACGTGTGGATGGGCGTCAGCGTGGAAAACCAGGACTACACATTTCGTATCGAACATCTTGGGCAAACGAGGGCCCATCTTAAGTTTCTCTCACTGGAGCCTCTATTGGGGCCGTTATCAAGCCTCAACCTGCGCGGCATAGGCTGGGTCATTGTCGGCGGTGAGTCCGGGCCGTATGCCAGACCCATCAAAAAAGAGTGGGTGATTGTCATCAGAGACCAGTGTCTTGCAGCCAACATCCCTTTCTTTTTCAAACAGTGGGGAGGAGTTAGGAAGAAACGTACCGGGCGGGTACTCCAAGACCGCACCTGGGACGAGATGCCTTATCAGAAGACACGTGACGCTTTGGGCCGCGACGTGACAGAAGCCGGTAGTATGATTATTCGTGATCCGCAAAGGCCGTCTCTCGTGTCACGGAACTGAAGGGCAAGAGATTGACGGGCGGGTGGAGGCGCGGCTGCGAAGGGCGCAAAGTTTAGGACAAACGCTCTTTCAGCACGATGCAACCACTTAACCACCCAATGAGATGAACCCCAATTTTTTCGGCCATCACGAGCTGCGCTACGCGCTGATCCTCATCGCGGGCTTCGGTCTGTCGCTGGGTTTCACTCGCCTGGGACAGAAGTGGGGGGTGCGCCTGGGTATCGTCGCGCGCCCCGGCGGGCGTCGCCGGCACCAGGGAGTTATCTCCCGCCTGGGCGGGATCGGCCTGGTCGCCGGTTTCTACGGCGCGCTGGCGCTGGCCCAGCTCGCTCCCATCCCCACCGCCGATCCCCACGAGACGCGCCGCCTCTGGGGGCTGGTGCTCGGCGGCCTGTGGATGTTCGTCCTGGGCCTGCTGGACGACCGCTGCGATCTGCCGCCCTGGGCGCAGTATCTGGGCTATTTGCTGGCTGCTTTCATCGCCATCGGTACCCTGATCATCTTAGAACAGTTCAACAATCCCTTCACCGACGAATTGCTCAACCTGTCTCTCTTCCTGTACATCCCGCTGACCCTGTTCTGGATCACCGGCATGATCGTCACCGTGAACTGGTTGGACGGCCTGGACGGGCTGGCGGCGGGCGTAGCGGCCATCCTGGCTGCTGTTTTGGCGATCCACATGCT
>JAUWHU010000465.1 GCA_030605705.1 Thermoflexia bacterium
CATTGTAATGACAATAGGGACCTTGTTGGGTTTCTTCATTGCGTGGGGAGCGACTAGGTGGAAGGCCAAGGCCACACTGGTCATATCAGGTACGCTTCAATTGGTAGGTGTCTTGTTTTTTATGCTTCCTGGTTTAGTGGCCGCAAGTCCGCTTCGTTTAGTAGGAGCAATCCTGGTTGGCTTAGGAACAGGTGCTGTTTTGTTGGGTGTTCCTGCAATTCTCGCAAACGGGTTTGGGGGAGCACGAGCGTTTGTCGTAGCTTTCGGTATGCTTTTTACAATTTCGAGACTCGGACAAACATTTTCTACTCCTGTAGCCACACAACTAGTGGGATATTTCGGCTACATGTGGTTGGCAGTAGGCGCGTTTGCACTGATGTTACTAGGAATCCTATTTCTATTACCTGTCAACCCCGTGCTGTTTAGCGAGCCGCCAGCGGTAAGAAGACACAACTGGATACCCAAGCAACGAAGCCCATTCCTTGTGGCTCTTGGTTCATTATTCACTCCCATCTATTTCTATCTTATCTACAAATATCATGGTGAGGTTGCTTCTTTGCGACCTTCGCCAAGGATACTATCCCCATGGGGTGCTGTGGGAGCTTCTTTCATTCCTCTCCTCCCGCCTGTGATGATGACTACGTTGATAGAACTTTTGAATGAGCGAGCCATAGAGCAGGGAAAACGTCCTCTACAAGCACCATGGGTGATGTTCGTGTGGAGCGTTTTGTTCTATCCTCAGGCCATGGCTATGATCCAATCGGCAATCAATGAGTCTATAGCAGTAGAACAAGCCCTCTCCTCAAAAGCAGCGGCCTAACTCTAATGTGCAGGCGACTCGGCTTCGACTTGGGGCAAGCGGCGCGATTTTTGGCGATTGTTTATGGGCAACGGTTGTCCTGGGTTAACAACGCCGAGTGACTGACGCCATCGTTCAGCGGCGCTGCGCTCGGACATCGCTCCGCACCTGGGGGGGCACTCATCTCGCGAGCCATTGAGCGCAGCATCTGATCTACCGGTCCGTAGTTCCGGTCCGGCTCGTTGGAAAAGGGGGAAACATGAATAAAACGATGAAAGCGGAATACCTCTGTTGTTTAGCGGTGCTTGCGGGCCTAGTACTGGCGGTGGGGACGGGGCTGGCGATGGAAGCGTCCATATCTTTAGAGAGTACACAGACCCAGCAACCGCACGAGTATCTGGGATATGCCACTCTGAGTAACACCACCTGGATCGAGGGAGCAGTGGATGCCTTTTCCGGTGAGCCCTCTCTGGCACTGGACGGTTCCGGCATCCCTCACATTGCCTACACCCACCCCGGCCCCTGTGTAAAGTATGCTGTGCTGAGCGGAACTACCTGGATCAGCATGACGGTAGACTGCGGAGCAATTGAACCTTCGTTGGCGCTGGACAGCTTTGGCAATCCACACATCGCCTACCATAGTTTCGCCAGTGGCAACGCGCTGAACTATGCTGTTCTGAGTGACACCACCTGGGTGATAGACACGGTCGAACTAACTGCGGGCGAAGCCTCGCTGGCATTGGATAGTTCCGGTAATCCGCATATTGCCTACGGATGCGCCGGTCCGTGTGTCAAGTATGCTGTGCTGAACGGAACCACCTGGATCAGTGGAACGGTGGACTGTGGTGCCGCTCGGCCATCCCTTGCACTGGATGGGTTCGACAATCCTCGCGTTGCATACCACAGCTATCCAAGCGGCGACGGCACTGTCTATGCTGTTCTGACGGGGGTCATGTGGGTGAAACAGACAGTGGAGCCCTTCTCTGATGAAACATCCCTGGCATTGGATAGCTCGGATACACCTCACCTCGCCTACACTCGCCCTGGCCCCTGCGTCAGGCATGCCGTCTTGAGCAACACAACCTGGATAAGCAGAACAGTGGACTGCGGTGCCGTGAGGCCCTCGCTGGCACTGGATGGTTTGGGCAATCCTCACATTGCGTACCATAGCTTTCCCAGCAACCAGGGCATCAACTATGCATTCCTGAGTGGGACGGTATGGGCGCTGCAGACGGTGGATACGTTCGCCGACGAGCCTTCCCTGGCAGTAGACGACTCTGGCAATCCGCACATCAGCTACTATCGCAGCGAACATCGCATCTACCTGCCAGTGGTGCTCTTGGGCTCGTGACATGATGTGTGTAGGTGGGGGGGCGGCAAAGGGGCGCGAGCTGTATCCAGTGCTGGCTTGAAGCGGTTTGCTTTGGCCGCGCCTAAGTCATGGTCGGCAGGGCCAGCGTTGATCCTTCAAGGACTCAGGATAGGCTCCTGCCGCCACTCCCGAACCGGACGTGAGACTTTTCGCAGACCATGCGGTCTGTCGCAGATCACGCGGTCTGCTGACCGCTGACTGCCCCACCTTATCCCTGCCTGTCGGCAGACAGGCGGCTCTTCAAAATAATCGTCGGAGTTGCTGGCGCAGGTATTGTGGGTGCTCAACTCGCGGTCTGTTGGGCGGGCGCGGTGGGGGTTACGGAGGCGGCGCTGGCATTGTGATATGATACACACGGGGAGGTGATTTTGTGTAGCGAGAGCAAAGGGAGTAGTTTACAGGTTGCTTGTAAGTTATCGGCTTGTTGAGAAATCTAGGCTGACAGACTGACTAGCTGACCAGCTATTTACAGATGAGGAGGTTAAGAATGAATACCAAACGATTTGTAGTAATTTTCAGCTTGGGTTTGGCGCTAATGCTGACCCTTATGTGGATGCTAAGCTCTGCCTTCGACCCGGCTCGGGCTTACACGGACACGACTGTCACCCCTGTACCCACAATTGACAGAGTTGGAGTCCCCTGTAGTCGTCAGGACGTTCCTTTAAAAAAACACACCACTGACGACCAAAGCCAGACTCAATCGGGAGTCACTCCGCTTACGTTCAGTGTTGCAGGTATTGCCAACGGAGGCTTTGAGAACGGACAAGATGGTTCGTGGGAGGAATACTCCACTCATGGCTGGGACATCATTGTGGACACGTCTATCTTGTCGCCGCTAACACCCCACAGCGGTAGCTGGGCTGCGTGGCTGGGGGGTGATTTTGATGATGTCTCCTACATCTCACAGAGCGTGACCATCCCAGCCGAGGCTCCCACTCTGAGCTTTTGGAACTGGATCGCTTCCGAGGATGCTTGCGGCCACGACTTCGGGTGGGTGAAAATCAACGATACCACCGTGCAGACTATTGATCTGTGTGGAGACAATAATACTGAGGGGTGGGTTAATAGAACCATTGACCTAAGTGCGTATGCCGGCCAGACAGTCACGCTGCAGATTCGAGTCGAGACTGATGGCTCATTAAACAGCAATTACTACGTTGACGATGTGGTAGTTGGTGAGATGTTTTACACGTACTTGCCGCTTACTCTTAGGAATTTCTGGGCTGGTTACTTCGACGACTTCAGCGATCCGAATAGCGGGTGGGACACCGGGGAGAATGCGAGACAAATCTACCAGTATCTCAGTGGCGAATACCAGATTTACGTCAAGACGGAGTGGGATGGCTTCGCGATTACACCAGATCTGGTTCTCCCCAGTGAT
The DNA here is from genome assembly GCA_030605705.1 of Thermoflexia bacterium. Taxonomy (GTDB): domain Bacteria; phylum Chloroflexota; class Anaerolineae; order B4-G1; family SLSP01; genus JAUWHU01. The sequence goes on from JAUWHU010000465.1 coordinate 3,553, forward strand.
TACCGGATCGAAGTAGACGCCCGCAAGGTCTCTGCCGGTGCTTGCTCGTATGGTTTGATATTTGGATCTCATTGGACAGCGGATTCCTACGAGACCTATCAAGTCATCGTCTACCCAACTACTGGAGAGTTCTTCGTGAACAAACGAGCCTTGGATGGTTCCTGGTCTACAATAAAAGACTGGACCTATTCCTCAACGATCAACCAGAATGATGGAACCAACCACATTACGGTTGACCGTATCGGTACGACGATCACACTATATATGAACGGCACTCAGGTCGCTAATATTACCGACAGCAGTTTCGTTGGTTCAGGGCGCGATGCAGGTATCCGTGTGTATAGTTATGGTGATGCACCCGTAGATGTTCGATTCGACAATTTCTCTGCGTCGCAACCATAACGGGGCGCACGATGCCATTGCGCCGTTTGCGCGGAAAGAGCTCGCATTGAGGGAGGCAGCGTCTCAGCGTGTCTTGAAGTCGACAAGGTAGGTTTGCTGCGCGGGAAGCCGTGTGTTTGAGCCGCCCGCTCTCGCTAGGTGGGGGGGGGAAGGCGGCTTGAACGCAGGAGAGCATTGCGGCATCAGGTTTGCCACGCAGGGAGTAAGGCATCTCGACGCCGGGTGTTTACACGCCGCACAGAGGCAAGGTAGCCCCGGTGAAACGCGCGACAACGGGCCCGCTCTGGTGCCACACCAGGTTGTGGTGGGCGGGGGAGCGTCCGCGCCGGAGCAACCCGTCTAAGTCATGGTCGGCAGGGCCAGCGCTGATCCTTCCAGGACTCAGGACAGGCTCCTGCCGCCACTCCCGAACCGGACGTAAGACTTTTCACAGACCATTGGGTCTGCTGACCCCAGGTGCGTCTGCGCCGCGCCACAGCTTGGGGGGGGCTTATCTCGCGCCCCGTTGGGTGGCCAATGTCTC
>JAUWHU010000450.1 GCA_030605705.1 Thermoflexia bacterium
CCGGCCTGGAGGTAGTCCGGGTCACGTGGCAATCCCCGGCTCTCCCAGAGATGGGCGTTCCATTCCCAGAATTGCGTCCTGGACAGGCCGTTACGGATGATCAGCCCTCCTACCGTATCGCTCGTGCTCACCGTCACGTAGACGGGCTGCGAGGCAACCACGCCCGGCTCGGCGAGTTCCAGCGCCGGCGTCGGCTCCGCCCGGCAGGAAACGGCGGCGGATTGCAAAATGGGCCACAAAGCCTTCTCCGTCAGCGCGGCGTGGTAGATACTGAAAAAATCCACGCCGTGTCGCATGACGCTCTCGACCCACGGGATCAAAACTTCGGGCAAGTAGGGGGTGGCCGTTTTTTCCTCTTTCAGCGGAGAGAGCACCGGGTAAATAGGGGGCGTCGCTCCCCACAACAGGCTGAAATCATCCAATGATTGGTAAACTTCCCGATCAATGAGCTGCTCAGGAGACTCGTTCCAGGTGGGAAAACACAGTGGCATCCACCCGCCCTGACAGAGAGGAGCCAGCACCTCCAGCGCCGCTCGGTCAGGCAGATGGGGCAAGGGCGGCGCGGCTAACAACAACCGCTCCAGGGCGATGTCTGTATGCTCCAGAGCAGTAGCCAGGGGCTGCAGTTGATTGCCTGTGACCAGCGCCCGGCCCAGAAAGAGCACTACCGCCTCGTAACCCAGCTCCAGGGCGCGCCGGATGGTGTACGCGGCGTCCTGCGGCGACCGGTCTGTGATCGTCACCCACGCCAACGGATGAAAACCCAAAGACCTTACTCGCTGCACCATCTCGCGCGCCGTCTCGGGGAAATAGTGTGGGCCATGCCCCACCTTCACCAGCAAGTGAGTGGCTTCGATCTTCGTCGCCATCTCTACCGCTCGCTGGAAATCATACGAGTGCGCTAACCATATTCCTTTACCGCAAAGAGTCACCCTGTCACCTCCCGGATGTATCGCGGGGTCATTATAACCGGGAGGGGATAGATCGCAAATGTAGGCAGGCGTCAGTTGTCAGCCGTCAACACTCCGGCCTCGGACGTAAGTCCAGCAGGAGTGCGATTTGGAAATCGCGGCTACTTTTCATCCTTCAGCGCCGCAAGCGACTTCAGTCGCTACTACGGACCGTTTATTTTCGAGGCAGATACCCTGACGTTTACTCTGGGCGAGGTTCACGAGAGAGGCCCCCGCGAAAGGCTTTGCGGGGGCCTGGATTGACGGAAAGGTGCGTGTCGCCGAAAACTACTTCCACAGAATGACGGCGGTCAGCGCGGAGCTACATTGGATGGGCTGGGTGGGATCAATCTGTCCTGCACCGATTTGGATGTTTAACAAAGTCGCTTCAATGTCCTGGGGGGCAGGATGGGGAGCCGGGTCAGGTAGCTCGACCGCGATAAAGCCGATGATATGGTAGAAGTAATTATTGGCGCTGTTTGGATTGGGCCAGGGGCCGGAGGGGTCTTCGACGTAAGGGGTAGGAAAAATTCCTGAATGACCTGTAAGATAATCTACCAGGTAAACCTTGTCGAATACAGGTAAGTAGGCGGTTTGGCCTGCCAGCTCATCATAAATATTTCCCATGACAGCTTGTTGCTGACCAGTTCCACCATTGATGTAATCTCCATCAATGTAGTATTGTGAGTTGCCATCGTGATCGGGCCAGGGATTAGGGGGTGTGCCTACGATGATTGGCGGGATTTGCGGTGGGGTTCCTAGCCAACTCGGAGGATTGCTAGGCGTGCCACCAGCGGCAAGCGTGACCACGGCTTTGAGGGCGTTGGCACTCATGTTCAGGGAGTGCGTCCGGCGCAGCGGGTCGCTTTGTTCATAGTGTGCGATGTTGTAGATATCACCAAAGTTCAGCCAGCCACGTTGTGATTGGGGACCACCCGCAGGGTCCTCTACACATTGTTGCGCTGCGCCTTCTCCACTGCAGATGGCGTCGTTGTCAATGTAGATGTCATCGCCGGGATTCAGCTGATACAAAATCTCGTCGGGCACGGCAATGGGAAGCAGACTGCTTCCGGCCGGCAGCTGGGTGATGGGGCCGACCATTGCCATGGCGAAAGCGGGGGCCGTCATCTCATTCCAGCCCACGATTTTCATAAAGGTGGTGGTCTCGGTGAGCATCACGGTGATGGAGATCCCTTTAGTCTCCACGGGGACTTTGGACGTTGTGGGGGTGAGGATATTTTCATTCCCGTCAACGTACTGATAAATGTAGGTTGCATCCGGCGAAGTGATATCCACGCCATTTTGGCGGGCGAAATCCTGAATGGCGGCGCTGACAGCAGATCTCTCAGCCCCCCCGCTACAGACGCCATCCAGGATTACCCGCGCTCCGGCCAGCGCGGCGGCGTCGGCGGCGTTCTGAACCTGGCGGCGGCTTTGGTAGAGCCGTCCTCCATCTATGGCCAGCCCGCCGATGGCTAACAGCCCCACCAGCGCGAGAGCGACTAAAACAATGGCCTGTCCTCGTTCGTTCTTCATCTCTGACTCCTTTCAGCCTCAAAGTGTCCCCACGATTGTGGGTTTCTTACCTTCAATTATTAGATCGTTTCTAACCTGCCGGAGGGTACGATGAGTTCGTGAAAGAGAATGGAGATAGAGAAGAGAGAATGGAGAATGATGAATGGAGAATGATGAATGGAGATAGTGGTTGTTACACTGAGTTATCAGTTGTAAACTAACCCGTTAAATTTGCGCCATTTGCCATTCGCTATTTGCCGTTCGCCATTTGCTATTTGCTATTCGCCATTCTCTCATTTAGGGCGAGATAATGGGGTTGACGGCTTGCCCGCGCAAGGTGATCGTGTCGCCGGAGAAGAAGGTTTTAGCCACCGGCATGTAGAACGTGAAGTCGTATTCAACCGTCACTGTGACCGGCGCTCCCGCGGTCAGCGACGCATAGATTGAGGTGACGTCATCTTCCGCGATGGTGACGAGGCCGGTCGAGGCGTTGGCGGCTCGCGATTTGATCTCCGCCGTGCCGGTCGGATCGGTGGCCGCGTAGATAGCGCCCTCCTCCGCCGCGTCATTCAACGAGACCGTCACGTAGAAGATTCGCCCTATATCCACTACCCCCAACAGGATAAATATGAGCAAAGGAAACGCCAGGGCTAATTCGACGATACTTTGGCCGTTTTCTCGTTTACGCATGGTTCACCTGCTTTCTCATTTGCCTACCTCGTTAAAAAAGGGCATCTCACCACAGAGGACACTGAGAAAAAAATTGGGTCTCTGGGACTTTGCATGGTTGGTGTACCGAGATGTAAATTTTTCACCACAGATTACACAGATTGCACTGATTTTTTAACTTTTTTCGTGTTAATTAGCGCAACCTGTCCTGAGTCTCCAAAGGATTCGTGGTTGGTTTTGACTCAACCATGCGAAATCCTAAAGAGCCAAAACGGAGAAAAATAAGAAAACTCTGTGTCAATGGGCACTGCCTGCCCATACTATGCTCCGTGGTAAAAATTGCCCCGGAATATTGAGATGATACTCGTTTGCCGGTCTTGCTAAAAAACGAACCTATTCCGCCGAGAGCACGCGGCCGCTCTGTCCATCCACGACGACGGTGTAAGCGACAGCGGGGCCGTAGGCCACGATGGTCCAGACGGGTCTCCCCTCTTGTTGCCGGAGTCGAAACTGCACCACGGTATCGGGATTTTGCCTCAAGAGCTCTTCCCCGCCCGCCGCGCGAAAAGAGAGCCAGGCGACGTCCACTCCGTGTGGCGGGGGGAACGGCGAGATCGCCGCGGATTTGCTTTCCATCTCGAACGGCGGCACCCAGAACAAATCCTCCCCATGGACGGCGACCGATGCCACAGCGCGGGCGTCG
>JAUWHU010000604.1 GCA_030605705.1 Thermoflexia bacterium
CCGGCCTCCACCGGCGGGCGCACGTACCAGGCGGCGACGAAACCCTCGTGGCCGGAGGGCGCGCGGACTTTGAGCCAGCACTCCTGTTGCCCGATTTTCTCCCCGGTGCTCTCCGGCGTTTCCAACGATTCCAACACCGTTCCGTGCGGTACCCACCACACCTCTTCCCAGGCGGCGCCTGGCCCCTCCCGCACTCGCAGGCCGTACTCCGGGCTTTCCACCTGGACATAGCGCGCCGGGCCGCTTCCTTTGGGGGGCAGGGGGATGGTGGTACTTTGCAATTCCAGATACCAGGCGGCGGTGTGGCCGGCCAGGCCCTTGGGGGTCTGCACCTGGAGCCACTGACCATATCGTCCGAGTTTGTCCTTGACGACAGCTTCCGGTTCCAGTGCTTTGAGGATGTCGCCGTCTGGCAGCTCCGCCAGTTTGTCGAACTGGGTGCCGGGCCCGAGGCGTAACTTGAGCGGCACGTCAGGGCTGGCGACGACGACGAACACGACCGTGGCCGGTTCGGGCGGGGGGGTATCGCCGGGCAGCCGCAGGTACCAGGCAGCCACGTACCCCACCTCGCCGGTGGGGAGGCGCACCCAGAGCCATTGGCCTTCTTGTCCCACCTTGTCACAGGTCACAGCCTTTTCTTCTAAGGCCCCCAGGATGTCACCGTCGTTGACGCGGGCGATCTGGTCGCTGGCCGTGTACGGCGCGCAGCGCACGTTGAGGTAGCCTATCTCTGGGCTGTGGACTTCCACATCCATGAAGGGGGTGGCCGGCGGTTGGGGGGGGATGGCCGGTTCGCTGCCGTAGGGTTGCAGGTAGGGAGTGGGATCAATGATGTCGTGAGGGAAATTAGTCTCCCCGGTTTGGGTCGCCCCTTTCTTTTTGAGGGTGAGGTGCAGATGCGCGCCGTAGGAATTGCCGGTGTTATCTGCCAGGGCGATGAGCTGGCCGGTCTGCACATTTTGGCCTTGCGTCACGAGCGATTCGGAGAGGTGGGCGTAGACAGAGAGGTAGCCGTCCTCGTGTTGGATGCGGATCTGGTTGCCATACGCTTTGTGCGCCGGGTCGGAGTTCCCGTCCAGGCGTATCTCTTTCACGAAACCGGCGGCGACGGCGTAGACCTCACTCCCCGTGGGAGCCTTGAAATCTAGCCCCTCGTGTCCGGGTAGGCCGAATTTTTGGTAAAATTCCGGTCGTGCACCGAATTCCTGACTGATGACATTGTACTGGGTCGGCCAACGGATGCGAAATCCCATGAGCTGCCTCCTTAGAGGTGAATTTCCTTCCTCGTTTTCTTGCTCTCTCATTATACTGCATCTGGAGAGAATTGAGAATAGAGAATCAGGAATCAGAGCGTGCTTGCTCCTTCCTTGAAGGCGGGTATACTCAATTTCGCTGGGAGCACTATGCAGGCCTAGATTATTGAGCGAGTAGGGTTGTTCAATTCTACTCCCCAAGGCTCGTAGCCCCCGTCCCCGGGGGCGTCTGGGGACAGAAAAACTTGCATGTGCCCCGAGACGGGGGCGATGAGCGTTTTGTGCCGAGAACTTGTTAGAGCTGAACAGCCCTAATTGAACGAGCACAACGAAGATTTACTGTAGAAACGCGCTGAGACGCTGAAACACAACCATTTTAAGGCGGAGGAGTTCATGCAGAGTCCATTTTTGGATAACCTACGAAATTTGAAGGGCCGTTCCCTCTTGATGACCGGGGCCATCTGGGGGCTGGTTTTGGCTCTGGCCGTTTTTTGTGTGGCGGGTGGGCTGTCCCTCGGCAGTGGGAAAACGACGGCGATGGCGACGCCCACGCTGCAGATCATGAGTGAGGCGCAACCGACGGCGACGTTGCCCAGTGTGATCATACTCCCCCCCCCTACCTCTACTCCTGCTAATCCTGGGGAGACCACGGAAACGGCGCCGCCCACCGAGGTTGTGACCCCCTCCCTGCCTCCGCTCCCGTGGGGGGACTTTGGCTACGGCATCGCATTGCAGGGCGTGATCCCGGTGATGGGCGATTACTACTACTCCATGCGGCAGGTTACGGATCATCTGGGTTTTAATTGGATGAAGCAGCAGGTGCGCTGGAACGATATCTACCCGCAGGCCGGCGCAGAGGGGAGTTGGGGATTGTATGACCCGGTGGTCGAGGTTGCCAACAAGTCGGGGTTGAAGCTCCTGCTCAGCGTTGTGGATGCCCCTGCCTGGACCCGCTCTTACGTGGATGCCGATCCCCTGGCCGCCCCGCCGGACGACCTGGCGCTCTACGCCAACTTCCTGGGCGAGCTGGTGGACCGTTACCCCGGCCAGATACACGCCATTGAGGTCTGGAACGAGGAAAACCTGAACCGCGAGTGGGATACTGCCGAGGGGCTTAACCCGGAGCGTTACGTGGAGATGTTGCGTTTGGCTTACCAGGCCATCAAGAGCCGCGACCCGAATATCATTGTCATCAGCGGCGCGCTTTCTCCCACCGGCGTCACCAATACTGATCCTGATAACCCTGACCGTTATCTGCACATGGATGATTACGCCTATCTTCAACGGATGATTGACGCGGGTTTTTTGGACTACACCGATTGCGTGGGTATGCATCACAACGGCATCAATATGCCCCCCGATATCTCCTGGGATGAGGGCTACGATGACCCGACTGCCACTTTCCGCGGCCCCTTCGCTAACCCCCATCACTCCTGGTCTTTCAAGAGCACGTTGTGGGATTATCGCGCGCTGATCCAGCGGGCCGGCTACGACAAACCTCTCTGCTTGACCGAGTTTGGCTGGGCCTCTGCGGAAGGATGGACTCAGGTTCCGGGAGGTTTCGAGTTCGCCTGGGATAATACGCTGGAAGAGCAGGCCCAATGGGATGTGGAGGCCTTCCAACTGATGCGCCAATGGGGATTTGTGCAGCTGGCCTTCCTTTGGAACCTGGACTATAGCCAGAAGGGCGGCATTGGAGAGACCGATCCCAACGCGCCTTACAGTCTTATTGATTTTAACGGGGCGGGGCGTCCGGCCTTCTTTGCCCTGGGGGAGATGCCCAAAATCCCGTAGTCGCGGCGCAGCCGCAAATGGCGGTAGCGGTAATTTGACCCGGAATTGGTGATTGATGATTGGTGATTTTGGCGTTTTTTAACGCAAGGGCGCAAAGGCGCAGGGACGCAAGGTTTAATTTGTTTCCTGGCGACTTAGCGTCTTGGCGGTAAAAAAATCCGTGTTTATCCGTGAGAATCCGTGTCCCAAAGTCCAGACGGGCGCGGTCAGAGACCGGCCCGAGCGTGTAAACACTCGTGACAACCTCACAGGGGAGGAACAAGACATGTTTCAAACGTTTGAGGAGGCTCTGGCCTTTATCCAGCGTGAATCCATCGCCATGGTGGACCTCAAATTCTGTGATTTGTGGGGGCGCTGGCATCACGTAAC
>JAUWHU010000255.1 GCA_030605705.1 Thermoflexia bacterium
CGTCACCTCGCCCCCGGGGACGGGGGCTTAGAGCATTTGGAAAAAAAGATGTTACTTCTGCCATAGTGCGTAAAAACGTAACTTTCACCCACATTCAGGGGATGGATGCACTGACTCAACGGGACTCAAAACCCTCAAAGGATTTCCGCCGTCGTGTAGTAGTTACGCAGTTCGTCTGAAATCAGGTGACCGGCACTTGAACCACGATGAATTTCGGCAATATTCGGCTTGAAAACCCCGTTTTTTGAGTGCCCGGCGACTCAACTGCGCAACTACTGTTAACACTTATGATTCAGTCCCCAACAGACGCTTGAAGTTTTGTGGTTAAGTAGACAACTACTTGAGGCAAAAACTTCAAGAGTCTCCATAGGGGAGTGAATGGTTACACCACAAGAGTGTTCGTTAGCGCATTCTACTACTTCAATACCAGCGGCAGATAGATGGTGGGCAGACCGATGGTGTTGAGATAGGTATTGGTCACAATAGCCGGGTTGGTATCAAAGACAATACTGGCTTGATTAGTAATCACCGTCCCTATGGTTAGATTGGCCGTCTGCGCTATGGAGAAGGTAACGTGTCCCTCGCCGCGCCCGGTATCATCGTTGGGCGGCAAGAAGCCAGCGTCGACGTCGCTGGGAAGCAGGCCGGTGTCAGGATCCAACATGCGCAGAGTCCAGCCGAGTTCACCGGTGTTGGCGTTCAGCTGCCCGGCAATGTCCACCCGCCAGGTGGTGGTGAGTGGATAGCGGTAATCGTTGACCAGCGCCTGGGTTTGGAAACTGCCGCCGTCGCCTTCGATGGCCAGCGTGGTATCGCCAAAGGCTACTTCTTCAAAGCGAAGGGTTGTCCAGTCAAGGTCGGCGCTCAGTTGATCGGTGATGAAAACTTCCTGGGCCGGGGCGGTGGCGGTGATCACATTTTCAAAGAGGATAGTGTAGACCATCCGCGTGCCGGGAGTGATACTTCCTGCGCCATCCCAACCGGCGAGACCGAGCTTCTCGTTGGGGTCAAGGGAGGTACGAGACTCACTCTTCCCTTTATTAACGGTGTAACTGCCTTCTTCTTCCCCACCATCGTCCGGCGGCTCAACGATCGGCGACGCTGGTTGGGGTGCGGGTGGCGTGGGCGGCTTCGTCGTCTCTTCGTCTCCCCCTTGACAGCAGCTAGCGGGCGGTGAGATAAAGCTGCTGGGCGCGCAAGCCGAACACCCTAACGAGCGATTCCAATCGGCAACGCTTTGCGCAGCGCCATTAGCCGCCGTTTCACCGCCTTGCAGAATAGTAGCCTGCTCTAGCATCATTGGCGCGCTCCAGGCTGTGCCGCTGTAAACGCTGTAGAAGATCGCCAGATCGGTGAGCGTCTCGGGGTCGCCGTCGGTATCTTGCGCCCAGACCAGCAGCGGCGTTTTGGTGATTGCGCCGGTGTAAACCACATCCAGCGATTCGATGATGCCGGACTGTTTGCCGATTTTCATTTCCGACGACCAACCGCTGCCATTCCAGAATGTGGTGTAAAGGTCGTCATCGCTCTCGCTGTTGACGTGCGTCCAGACAACCAGGGCATTGCCATCCCCATCGGCGGCCAGGCGCGTATTCTCGTCGGCGCCGCTGAGGGTTGCTACCTTCGCGGGCGCGCTCCAGGTATCGCTGACCCGGCGCGCGTAGTAGATGTCACTGACGTCCAGGGCGTCCAAGACAGTGGTGATGGTGGAGGAGAGGCTGATACTGGCGGCGTTCGCGCCGGCCCAGACTACCAGCGGAGTGTCAGCATTCTCAAAAGCGACATCAACATGTTTGTTGAAGTGGTCTGTCCCGTCGATAGTGACAGGCAAGGTGAAGGTGCTGCCGTTGGTGTTGGCGATCACCACACTGCTGCCCACGCTGTTATCCTGATCCTGCGAATCTTTCGTCCAGGCGACCAGGATTTCACCGTTGCCGCTCTGGGCGATGGCGGGGTTGCCGTCGTTGGTCAAGTCGGTAGTGATGGTCTGGGACAAGACGGGGCTGCCCCCCAGACCCACGCTGGGATTGGCCGTCAGCCACGCGCCGGGGCTGCCCGCCAGAGCCGCGTCAGTGTAGACATTGCCGGTTCCCACTTGCTTTTCTATCTTGATGATTAGAACCTTATCCACGGGGACGGACTCTTGCACCGTGCGATCGACAGAAAGCCTCATCTGCCGCGGATCGGTGTCTTGGGCGGCGAGCAGCAGCAGCGGCATTGTATCTGTGCAAGCCGGTCCCCACGAGGCGTCAAAGGCGTAGCTGATAATCCACGCTTTGGTGTTGGCGTTCAAATTCATACACCAACCTTCAAAAGAGAAGGTGGAGGGGGCAACGTACTTAGCTTTCACCTGCCCCGTTCCTTTTATTTCCGCCTCAACCACTTTGACAAACTTGGCGGTGCCGTAGGGGCCGATTCCGACAGTCAGTTCCACTTCACCGCCGCTGGGATAGCCGGGGAAGTTGCCGCCTTTCCAGGACATGGTCCCGGCGACAGTCCCGTTGACAGACGCGCCCGCCTCCGCTTTCACCACACTGAAGAGGGAGAATGGATAAACGGGGATTTTCCCCTCTGCGCCCACGCCCAAGGTCAGCGACGCCTGTTCAAAGACGTATTGGCAAGACTTTTTATCGGTTGACCATTCGCCCCCCACGCCGGCGGAACCGGAGCCGGAGACGCGGTCAGAGAAGTCTACGCCCACCTCCAGGTTACCTGAGGCGCTCAAATCGCAGTCAATTTCGGCGCAACCGGAGCCGTTCACTGCAAAGCCGTACTTGCCGCCGATGAGAGGAATCCACTTAGGCAGCGACGTCCCTTCTTTGATATCTACGCCGATGCAATGTTCCGCTAGCAAGCCCCGGGACGAACGGCTGAACTCCTCCAACTCGCCGGCGGGGACGATGAGCAGCATTGGCATTTCTTGCAGGGCCGGCGGGGTGAACTGCTGGTAGTAAAGATCGGTATCGTCCCAGTCCCAGTCCCAGTCTTTGCGCAGCCATACTGCCAGAGGCTCGCCGTTGTCCGGCACGGTAATCGCCGGGGCGGTATCGCCCGCCGTGCCGGTGACAATGTTGGTCAGGGTGAGCGGCTCATGCCAGAGCAAGTCGCCGTCGCCGCTGCGGGTGATGATGGAGTAGTGTAGTTGCCCGCTATTGCCCGTGCCATTGCGCCACAAGGCGATAAAGCCGGGGTTGCCGCCGGCGACGTTATCGCTGTAAGCCAGGGCGGGCGCTTCGCCCAGCGTGCCAGAAACCACGCCGCTATGATGCCAGAGCTGCTTAGTGGGGCTGTATTCCGCCGTCCAGAGTTGCCCGTAGCGCTGCCAGGCCATCACCGCGTTCCCTTGCGCGTCCACCGCCAGGACGGGGAAATGGTTAGCGGTGGGAACTATCGGGTCCGATTCGTCCGGCTGAATGGGGACGGGATACGCCAAAAATGCACGGTCGGTCACATCCTGGTCGCCGCTGATTTCGATGGTCAGGGTGGGGGAGAAATAGTAGCCTTCGGCGACGAGGGTGTAGACGCCAGCGGGCAGGTTCTTCAGCGTAAAATGCCCGTTGGCAAAATTGGTCTCATCGCGGTAGTAATTACCGTCGCCGGCATAGGCCGTGACCAGCACTCTGCCCAGAGCCTGACCTGTAGCGGCGGCTTGCAGCGTCCCGGCGATAGCGGCGGTGGGCAGCCCCCGCGCCTGGCGGACTTCGATGTCGAGCAGCTCGCTGACGCAGTAGGCTATGTCGCCGCGCTCTCGCAGGCGTTGGGCGTTATCGCCCAAGACGCTCAGATACGACGACCAGGTATCCCCCAACTGCCCGGTGAGCGTCAGGAAAATGTTCTCCCATTCCACCGCGTCAATATTAGATGGGCGCATGGCGTCTTTATGGTCGTTCCAGACGATGGCGGTTTGGGTGGGGAAGAGAACGTCCAATTGAAAG
>JAUWHU010000103.1 GCA_030605705.1 Thermoflexia bacterium
TCCAACTCTTCCAACATCTCCGTCAGCAGATCAAAGCCTCCCTGCCAGAACGCCGGATCGCTCATGTCGAAACCGGCCTCGGTGAGAATGTGCTCCGGGCTGGCGGCCCCGCCGTGCGTCAGGATGCGCAGGTATTGCGGCTCGAAAGATTCGCGTCCTACGGCCTGGTACCTGCGGTAGAGCGCCAGCACCAACAACTGACCGAAGGCGTAAGCATAGCAATAGAAGGGCGTTTGATAGATATGCGGGATAGCCAGCCATTCCAGGCGGAAATCATTGCTCACCTCGACAGCGTCGCCAAACTGCTCGCGCAGGTTCTCCAGGTAGACCGCGTACAGGTCATCGGGTATCGCTCCTTCCGCGATCAGCGCGTGCGCCCGCTGCTCAAAAAGCACGAAGTACGCCTGGCGGGTGATGGACGCATACGCGCCGGAGATGAAAGTGTTCAACAATGTGCGCCGCACTTGCACGTCGGTCTCCTCGGCCAACAACTTATCGGTCAGCAGCATCTCCCCGAAGATGGAGGCCGTCTCCGCCATCGGCAGCGCGGAATGGAAGGTCAACGGTGAATGTTTCGCCGCCAGCAGCGAGTGGACGCCGTGCCCTAATTCATGCGCCAGCGTGGAGACATTGTTGATCTTGCCGGTGTAGTTCACCAGCACCCACGGGGTGATGCCGGGCAAGACGCCGTAACAATACGCACCATCCAGCTTGCGAGGGCGCACCTCGGCATCCAAATGCTGCTCTGCGATAATTTGCAGCGCCAGGTCGGCCAGCGTCGGGGAGAAAGCGCGATAGCTCGCCTCCACCAAGCGCACGGCCTCGTCGAAGGGGTAGGTTTTGTCGGCGTCGGAAAGCGGCGCGTAGATGTCGTAACGGCGCAGACGTTCCATGCCCAATGCCCGCGCCTTGAAGCGGAAGTAACGCTGGAACAGCCCCACGTTCTCGTGGGTGACGTTCAACAGTGTCGCCACCACCGCGTCGGGGATGTCATTGCCCAGATTGCGCACACTGACCGGGCTGGAGAAGCTGCGCAATCTCACGTTCTCCGCGTGCCAATCACGGACGCGCGTGGCGTAGATTTGCGCCAGAATGTCCGCGTTGTCGCCATAAAGACGGTAGAGCTCCTGGTACGATGCCGCCCGCAGGTCAGGATCGGGGCCGTGAACGTAGGTCGCCAGCTGGCCCCGCGTCAATTCCTGCTCCTCGCCATCAATGGTCAGGCGATAGGCGAAGCGCGTGGTGATCATGTCGTAGAGCGTCAGGATGGCGCGCACGCCGTTCACGTCCTTGATGTTGATGACACGCTCCTCCGGCTCGGTGAGGGTGTGGGGCTTGAAGCGGCGCAGGCTCTCCAGGAAATAACGCCAGTCGCCGCTGACTGCCAGCAGGGGCGCGACCGCCTCATCGTCCAGCGATTTCCACCAGAGCGTGAAGAACATGGTACGGTTCTGAGCGTCGGCGGTGAACTGCTCAATTTTCGCCCGAAAGGCCAGCGCGTCCTGGGCCACGGTGTCTTCGGAAAACCAGAGGTAGCTGTAAGCAGTTAAACGGGAGATATCGGCATAGAGAGTATCGTAGTGTTGCAAAATATCCAAGAAGTCCGTTTGCACGATTCCTGGGACAAGTCGCTCACGCAGCGACTCAAACGCCTGCAGCCGCGCCTCGACTTCAGCCAGATACTGCTCCTGCTCTGGCGTGCCCGGTTTCGCGAGCAAGTCTTCCAAAGTCCAACGTTGGGGTTCGTAAGTCATTTTACCTCCAGATCGCGTAAGTTTGCCATTTGCGGCTTCCCTGAAAAAAGGGCGTCTCACCACGGAGCGTAGTATGGGCAGGTAGTGCCCATAAACGGAGAAGAGAGAGAAGATTTGATGTTTGGTTTAAGAAAATTTCACTTTACGCATCAAAAAATTAATTTTCTCAAGGTCAAGTTTAAAATCTCTGTGCCCTCTGTGGTGAAATCCCTGGTTCTTTCAGTAGACTCATTTGCTCATTTGTCATTTTTAATTTTCTTCATTTGCCATTTGTACTGGGCGATTACAGAGCATCGCCCTTACGACTATTTGCACTACGTTTCGCACCAGAGCTCAGCCAGACCACCAGGCCCAGGAACGCTCCTGTCAGCAGCAGGTCCCGCACCCACAGGCTGCGGTGATAAGCGGAGCGAATGCCCCAGAGGTTCAGTACCCACACGCCGGCTTGATACGCCGCCGCCAGCGGCAGAGCCAATCGCAGCCCGTGCCCTCGCCAGATGACCACCGCCGTTCCCGTGAAGGCCAGTCCCAAGAGCAGGTAAATCACACCCCACAACGGCAGGGGCAGTGAAAGATTCCATCCTCCCAGGGCCGGGGCGACGACAAACGCCATCCCCGCGCGCAGCAGGTTAGAGAGTCCCACCGCCGCGAACAATAATGCCAGGATGCGCTGCCGTTTCAACACCAGGGAATTGTACAACAGCAAAAGGGGAAGTCAATGAGGGGCGCAAACGTCAAGCGTCAAACGTATCATCTCAATAATTCCGGGGTGATTTTTACCACAGAGACACAGAGAACACAGAGAAAAAATAAGAAAACTCTGTGGCCTCTATGGTGAGGATAACAGATGACAAAATGTTTACCCCTACTTATTGAAAAGACACCATCAAACGTCAAACGTCATTCGTGATTCGTGCTGATCCGTTGCACTTCCCGCCCGGCCCGCAAATAGCTGCGCACGATGCGCGGCAAGAGGCTGGTCGTCACCTCGTAGTTGATCGTCTCGGCCCAGCGGGCGACTTCCTCGGCGGGGATGTGACCTTCTCCCTGCCGCCCGATCAGCACCACCTCATCGTGCAACTGGACATTGGGGATGTGGCTGACGTTCACGACAAACTGGTCCATGCAGATCCGCCCGACGATAGGCGCTCGCTGTCCGCGAATCAGGACGGCTCCCCGGTTGGAGATGAGCCGGTGGTAGCCATCGCCGTAGCCGACGGGGATGAGCGCCGCCCGCGTGGGCCTGGCGGTGATGTACGTCCGGCCGTAGCTGATGCTGGCTCCGGTGGGCAGCGCGCGCACCCGCGCCACCCGGCTTTTGAGCGTCAGAGCCGGGCGCAGGGGAATGGCCGGCTCAATCTCGTCCGAGGGGCGCAGGCCATACAGAGCGATACCGCAGCGCACCATGTCCAGCGCCATCTCTGGCAGATCGAGCGTGGCAGCGCTGTTAGCTACGTGCTTGAGGGGAAAAATGAAACCGGCGGCTTCCAATTGCTGTACGACATCCAGGTACAGACTGAACTGGCGGCGGGTGAATGTCCTGTCAGCCAGGTCTGCTACGGCGTAATGAGTGTACAATCCCTCCAGCGCCAGGCCCGGCAACTGGCTCAGGAAGCGCACAAACTCCACCACCTCATCGGGCAAAAGGCCGTAACGGCCCATGCCCGTGTCCACTTTGACATGAATGGGAAGCGACTTGCCCCCGGCCACCGCCGCCGCCGACAGAGCTTCGGCCTGGGGCCGGCTGTTGATGGTGGGCGTCAGGTCCCAACGCGCAACGCGCTCCGCGTCGGCAGGCAGAGTGTAGCCCATGACTAAGATGGGAACCGTGATGCCTGCCCGACGCAGTTGCACACCTTCCAACACACGATGGACGGCCAGGCGGGTTGCACCGCCCTCAATCGCCGCCCGCGCCACGGGCACTGCTCCGTGGCCGTAGGCGTTGGCCTTGACGGTGACCATCAAT
>JAUWHU010000601.1 GCA_030605705.1 Thermoflexia bacterium
GAGGAAAGGCCACAGCCCCTCGCGGGCGACCCATTCCACTGTGCGCGGCTGGTTCACGACGACGGCGTTGTGCCGCAGCAGCCCCAGGAAGTCGGGCCAGCCGTAGAGCGCGGCGTTGCGTCCCCACCACAGGCCGCCGAGCAGCAATCCCGGCGTGCAGAGCCACGCCAGTTGTCCCAGGGTTTGTTTCCAGGAGAATCCGCCGCGTCGCCAACGTAATCCAGCCACCAGCAGCGTCAATGGGAGGGCCACGTAGCCCGTGGTTTTGGTCAGCAGCAACGCGCCCAGCACCCCGCTCAGCACGGCGGGATGCGCCGCGCCTCGCAGGTAGCGCAGCGCGAGCCACAGCCAGAGGCCCAGCAATGCTTCGGTGAGCGCGTCGTTGTTGACGCCGGCCATCATCGCCGTGTGCTGTGGCAGGAAAGCCACCAGTCCGCCTGTCAGCCAGACCAGGCCGGGCCGTTGGGGGAAGATCTCCTGCGCGATAGCCAGTGTCATGGCGACCACGACGGCCCCTAACGCTACGGAGAAGAGGCGCAAGGGCAGCAAGTCCCCGTCGCACAGCCGGAAGAACGGTGTGGCGAGCAGGTAGTAGAGCGGCGGCTGGTGATCCTCGTAGGTCAGTGATGTGATGGGCAGGTAGGGCGGAAAACGCTCCGCTGTCAGCCGCTCAATGTACGTCTGGTCGTAGTCTTGCGGCTCCATCACCGGAATCCCCCGGCCTTCCGCCAGGGAGCGGATGTAGTTGTAGTGGGCCGGTTCGTCGGGGACTTGCCAGGCCGGAGTGTGGATGGCGTAGAGCGTTCCAGCCGCCAGGTAAGCCACGATGATCACAATCCAGGGCCAATGACGTCGCATAGCATGACTCCTAACTTGCAACTTGCAACTTGTAACTTGTAACCTGTAACTCGCCTCTCAACGGTAGACGATTTGCTGGCCTTTCCAGTGTTCCAGCCCTTTTTCTACCAGGAAAAGGAGCAGGAAAAAGGGCAGATCAACCAGGAAGGTGCTCCCGCCCAGCAGGACGACCCACCGCGCGGCCCAGCCGAGAAAGTCGGCAACCCCTTTCAACAGGAGCGCGCCGGCTCCCGCAAGGAGCATCACTCCGGCGATGATGACCAAAGCCGCGCCCAGAAACGGCCAGGCGTGGATATCGGAGCGGCTGGGGAGCATCGTGTTGCCCACGGCGAAAACCAGGTAGGCCCAAATCCAGGCGTCGGGGGCCTGTAACGCTGCTCCCAGTCCTCGCAACGCGCCCAGCCACTCGCCGGCGGATAGGGCCGCCAGCACCTCCGGCGTCCCGAAAACATAGTGACCCAGCGCCAGGATCACCGCGCCGCCCGCCAAGAGCGGGGCTGCGCCGATGAGGCTGGCACGCAGGAAATCGGTTTCCTCCACGGGCACGAAGCCCAATTGGATGCGCCGGTCCACGCGACGCGGGAAGATGCCCAGATGTCCAATCCGCACGCCCAGAATCCTCGCTGTGAGGGCGTGGCTCAATTCGTGAATCAAGACGCCGGGGAAGAGCACCAGCGCGTAGAGCCAGAGCGCGATCTCCGGATCGTTAGTCCACAGGAACATGACGCCCTGTAGATGACGGTGCAGCCAGCGGTCAGCCGCCCACAACAGCGCCAGCACGGCCAATAATTCCCCCAATGTCAACAAGATTGGTCCCAGGGGTTCCACCGGTATCCTTTTTGGGATAGAGAATCGAGAATAGAGAAAGAGAATCGAGAATAGAGAAAGAGAATCACCCTTACTATATCACGGTTTGCGTTGAGGGGCAAAAATCTGTTGTGGCGCGTGATGGCCGGCGTTGCCGGTTGCGCTTTTCTGTATTTCGATTATGCTCTTTTGAGAATAAGGGTTGAAAGTTGGCAAGTTGAAAGTTGAAAGTTGCGCTCGACTGGTGATCAGAGATTGGGGCCGGTTACTGAGTGCTGAGTACGAATCACGAAACACGAATTACGCATCACGGGTCTCCATTTGCCATTCGCCATTTGCCTATGAGTTACCAAGTCCATCTTACGCAATTTGAAGGGCCACTGGACCTCCTCCTGCACCTGATTGAGAAGGAGGAACTGGACATTACCCAGGTCGCGCTGGCCCAGGTCACCGATGAGTTTGTGCGCTACGTGGAATCCATGCGGGGCCACATAGAGATATCGGTGGTGGCCGATTTCCTGGTCGTCGCGTCGCGCCTGTTGTGGATCAAGTCGCGGGCGTTGCTGCCGCAGTCGCCCCGGTCGGCGGCAGAAGATACGCTGGAAGACACCGTGGGCGACGAATTACTTCAGCAGTTGCGGACTTACCGGAAGTACAAGGAGGCGGCTCAATGGTTGCGCGAGCGCGATGAGACCGGCATCCGTGCTTACGTTCGGATCGCTCCCCTCCCTCGACCGCAGCGCATCACACTGGAACTCGCTGGCGTGACTATGGCTACACTCCGTACCGCCGCGCAGGCAGCCCTCTATCCCCGTGAAGGGCCTCGGCCCCAGGAAGCCATCCCGCGCCCGCGTATCTCCATTGTGCAACAGATCCGCCTTATCCGCCTGCGCTTGATGCAATGGAAGCAGGTGGCGTTCCTGACTCTTTTGGGACGCACTCCGACGCGGTTGGAAGCGGTGGTCACGTTGCAGGCCACCCTTGAACTGATCAAGCAACAGGCGGTACTGGCTACGCAAGGGGAGCTTTTCGGGGAGATTCTGATCGAGCCACTGATGCCGCCGGAGCAGATACCTGAGTCCGTCTCGCCGCCAGAAATAATCCCAGAGCAGCTCCTGCCCCATCAATCAGCCAATCGGTGAGGGTGGCATGACGTCCCGGCACGAAATGCTGGTGCGCCTCGTCCGTAGTCGCGTACAGAGCAGCCAGCAGCCACGCCAGGCCATAGAGTTGGGCATTTGGTCGCAGTGCAGGTCGTAGGGCGCGCCGGTAGAGCAGGGCCAGGAGCGCGTAGACGATGGCGTGCCCGCCTTTCTTCAGCAGGGTGTTCCAGAAGGGGTTTGATGGTCCCGGCAAGGTAGAACGGGAGGAGAGGTAAAAGATACCCCCCATCCACAATAACGCCGGTCCCCAGGCTGCGAGTCGGGCGCGCCAATTCCGCCAATTTTGATTGCTCATCGGCGGTCAGTATAACCGGAAGGTCGTGGGAGGCAAGCATGTCTTGGCGTTTCAGATTTGAGTCTACTGAAAAAACCAAGAATTTCACCACGGAGGCACGGAGAGCACAGAGTTCTGGATTTACAGTTTTCCTCGGTGGCGGCACAGGCAAGGTTTTCTGTCCCCAGACGCCCCCGGGGACGGGGGCTGCGAGCCTTGGGGGAGTAGAATTGAATAACCCTGGAGGTAAGCATGTCTTGGCGTCCCAGATTTGCTGATTTGCCATTTGCACATTTGTTTGCGGCTTTGCCGCATTTTAGGAAGAGTGAAATTGCGTGATGGAAACAACTGTGATTGTTCCTACCTATGATGAGCGGGAGAACATTGAACGTCTGGTAGCTTTGCTGCTGGAGCTCCCCATTGAGCCGCGCGTGATCATCGTAGACGATAATTCTCCCGACGGCACAGGCGAGCTCGCGGAGCGCTTGGCGGGAGAGCATCCTGGCCGCATCACCGTGATCCATCGTGAGGGGAAACTGGGGCTGGGCACGGCTTACATCGCGGGTTTTCGTCAGGCTCTTGCCGATGGCAGCGAGGTGATCGTGACGATGGACGCGGATTTCTCACATCCGCCAGAGGTTATCCCCGCGCTGGTGGCGAAAATCGGCGAGGGGTACGCTCTCGTCATTGGCAGTCGCTACGTGGCCGGCGGCAGAACGGTGGGCTGCACTCTCGACCGCCAGGCGCTCAGCTGGGGGGCTAACGCCTTCACCCGTATTTTGCTGGGTTTGCAAGCCCACGATACCACCGCCGGGTTCCGCTGTTACCGCCGGGAGGTCCTGGCTTCCATGCCACTGGAAGAGATTTTCTCCAACGGCTATTCTTTCCTCATCGAGATGCTGTACAAAGTCCAGCAGAGGGGTTGGCGGATTGGTGAGGTTCCCATCACCTTTGAAAATCGCCGTGAGGGAGTCTCTAAAATCTCTCGCAATGAGATTACCAGGGCATTTTACACAGTCGCACGCCTAACCTGGGAACGACTCCGGGGAGCGCGGCAATGAACAGGCATTTCCCATTTTGGCGATTTTGTGCTAAAGTGAACTCAGGCCACTTTTGAGGGACCACAGCGTCGCTTCGCGTGCGCTTCCAGAGGAGGCAGAGAGCTATGAATAATACCGAGCATCAAGCACTGGTCATCGGAGCTGCTGGGCTGGATATGAAAGTTCGCGCCCAGAGTTTGGCCATTGAGGTGGGCCAGTCCAATCCTGGGCACATTCGTTGGGGGTGGGGTGGCGTCGCTCGGAACATCGCCGAGAACCTGGCTCGCTTAGGCGCTGATGTGCAATTCCTTACCGTGTTGGGGGATGATGAATCAGGGCAGCAGCTCCTGGCTCACCTGCACAGCGTCGGTGTCCATACCGAGGCCAGTATTATCGCGCCGGGCCAGGAAACCGGAGCCTCTGTAGAGCTGTATCATTTGGATGAGCGGCTCTGGGTTGCTTTCGACGATATGCGCCTCACCCACGAGATTACATCCGGATACCTCAACCGCCGGCGCCGTATGTTTCGGGATGCGGAGGTCATCTGCATTGACGCCAACCTTTCGGCGCCGGCGTTGCAGACCATCTTCCGGCTGGCCGGCAAGTACGGAGTGCCCGTCTGTGCCGATCCCACTACGGCTTTGCTGGCGCCGCGCTTGCATCCCTATCTGAATGAGATCGCCGTGCTCACCTCC
This sequence comes from Thermoflexia bacterium, assembly GCA_030605705.1. Classification (GTDB taxonomy): domain Bacteria; phylum Chloroflexota; class Anaerolineae; order B4-G1; family SLSP01; genus JAUWHU01. The sequence goes on from JAUWHU010000601.1 coordinate 4,838, forward strand.
AATCGCCTGGAGGCCGAGGCTCTGCTGGGGGAGCAATTGCCCGATGAAGAAGCGATACTGCAAGGCGCTCGTCATCTGGCTCAGATGGGCGTGGGGTTAGCCATCATCACTCTGGGAGCCGAGGGGCTTTTATATGCTACCTCCGAGGAGAGCGGACGCTTACCAGCTTTCCAGGCGGATGTCGTGGATCCGGTGGGCGCGGGCGAAGCTCTTGCCGCTGCTGTGGTTTACGGGCTGGTTGAGGGCTTTCCTCCCTTGGAGGCCGTGCGGTTGGGTTTGGCCGCGGCTGCCCAGACCCTCATCTGCAAGGAGACCGTTTGTCCTACCCTAAGCCTGGAGCGACTTTACGACCGGCTTGTGGTGTGAGTTCATCAAGTCTGAAGTCAAAAGCCTTCGCTCGCTTTCTTGACTTTCCAGCTCTACTGTATACAATAACTCTGGGCTTATTTTTGAAGCGGCAACATAGTTTTTAAGGAGATGAAATGATGAAGAGTGAAATTTATGTGCAGGTTGAAACCATCGTTGCGGACATTCTTTCCGTTGAGCCGGACAAGATCACCCCAGATGCCCGCTTTCGTGAGGATTTAGGGGCCGATTCTTTGGATTTGGTAGAGCTCATCATGGCTTTTGAGGATAAGTTCAGCGGACAAATTTCGGATGATGATGCGCGCACCATCACCACTGTAAGTGATGCTGTGGCATATCTCGAAAAGAAATAACCCGCCGGCGAATCATTCATCTGTGGATTTGTGGAGGCCACCGGCAGGCCCGGTGGCCTCTTCGTCATGCTGATAGGATTACTCGCCGATACGCACGTTCCCTACCGGGCACACGCGATTCCTCCGGCCATCGTCGCGGCGTTCCGGGGGGTGGACCTTATCCTCCACGCGGGGGACGTGGATGAGCCACAGGCGTTAGCGCCCCTGGAAGCCCTGGCCCCTGTCTACGCGGTGCGGGGAAATTACCACGTCTTGGATCGTTCCTCGGGTGGCCGTTCCTTTCCTGAGTCGTTGGAGCTGGAGTTGGCGGGTTTCCACGTTGCAGTCCACCACGGCCACAAAATCGGGCCGGCGGCATGGTTGTGGAAGGCGCGGGCGGCGCTGCGAAACCTGACCGGCCGGTGGGATTTCCCGGCCTACGATGCCGCCATAGCCCGCGTGTTGTTGCGCCGTTTCCCCATTGCCGATATTATTGTCTTCGGACATACCCATCGCTTCTACCAGGTGCGTTGGGGCCGGACGTTGGTCATTAACCCGGGCGCAGCGCAGCGCACAGCCTACTTTGACGCGCCTTTTCCTCCCTCCGTGGTGCGCTTGCACCTCGAACGCGGCGCTCCTCCCCGGGTAGCCAGGATTCTGCTATCTTGAGCAGCCCTGCGCCGCAGGGAATTTATACGATAAAAGGCTAAAAATCCTTGACGTAAACCCATTCCTATGTTATAATGGCAGTGTTTATGGGGTCATAAGTATGGTGAAATTAAACCTTATTTCTTTAATCCATGCTAAAGTAGGGCAACAAGAAACGATCACCCTGGATCTAAGCACCCTAAAAATTGACGATTTGCATTTGGCTTATCTTAGGGGTGA
>JAUWHU010000318.1 GCA_030605705.1 Thermoflexia bacterium
CTGACGAAGAGCAGGAGCAGCCATCCGACGCGGCTACGGGTCACTTCCCAGGTAGAGGTGAGCAGGTAGGGCTTTTCCAGGGGGGCGGCGCCACCCAAGCGCTGGATATCCTCCGTGGCCTCGTCTTCCAACACGTCCACGATGTCGTCAATCGTGATGACACCCACCAGCCGCTCTTCCGCGTCCACGACGGGCAGCGCGGTGAGGTCGTAGTGGCTCATCAGCCGGGCGCACTCCTCCTGGTCGGCCTCCACGGGCGCGCTGATGAAGTTGCGATCCATGAAGGCCGCCACCTCGTCGCGGGGTTTGGCTTTAATGAGTTGGAGCAGGCTGACGATCCCCAGGAGTCCCCCGTTCCCGTCCACGACGAAGTAGTAGAGGTACTCGTGTTCAGGCGACCACTGGCGGATGGCCTCCAGCGCGCGCTCGGCCCATATATGATGTCCCAGCGCCAGGTACTCGGAGGTCATCAGGCCGCCGGCGGTCTCGTCGGGGTGGAGGAGCAGCGGGCTGATCTCCTCGCAGGTCTCCATCAAGGCTAAGATTTTGAGTGCATCTTCGGGGGGCAGGTCGCCCAGGAGATCGGCGGCCTCGTCCGGCTCCATTTTATCCAAGATGTCGGCGAGCTGTTCCGGCGTAAGCTGCTGTGCGATCTCAGCGGCTTCCTCATCCTCTAATTTTTCCAGAATATCGGCAGTCCCCTCCACCGGCAGCCCTTCGAGGACTTGCCATTGCTCATCATCTGGCAGGTCGGCGAAAATTTCGGCCTGATCGGCGGGGAGCAATGCCTGGAGGATGATCTGTGCTTTGCGTGTCTCGCCGCGATCTAACAAAGTGTGAATGCGGTCGTAAAGCTGGTCAACCCGTTCTTCGCGGGATAGCTCTTGAATGTTCATGGTGGTCTCCTGGGTGAGCACAATGCCGAGCGTCGTGTCGCGTGTTGGTCATACATGTTCCGCCATGGTTTGTCTATTATAACCCTGTTCGGCTTGCTTGACAAAACCCGAAGATGCAGTAGAATCAGCGATGTTCGGGCCAACAAAGCATTCAACAACGAGCTAACAAAGCACTTAACAATAGAGCAACATAGAAGCTAACATCGCAAGAACATGCCGAAGTGGCGGAATTGGCAGACGCGCTGCGTTCAGGGCGCAGTGAGGTTTACCCTCATGTGGGTTCGACTCCCACCTTCGGCACCAGCAAGAGCCTCGGAGAAATCCGGGGCTTTTTTGCGTTCTACACACTTTTTGGGACACGGATTCACACGGATTTACACGGATATTTTTTGTGTTGTCGAGAAGAGCAGAGTATAATAAGTAGGGGGAACTCTCTGTGGTTCCCCAATGTAGGGGAACCCTCTGTGGTTTCCCAAAGGGGTATGGATGAAAATCGTTGATCTGCGTAGTGACACGGTGACGAAGCCCACACCCGCGATGTGGGAGGCGATGGCCCACGCTGAGTTGGGCGATGACGTCTACGGTGAGGACCCCACCGTCAACCGGCTGGAAGCTATGTCGGCGGAGTACATGGGGAAGGAAGCCGCACTCTTTGTCACCAGCGGCACGCAAGGGAATCTGGTGGCGTTGCTCACCCACTGTGGGCGCGGCGACGAGGTGATCTTGGGCGATAAGAGCCACACCTTCGTCTACGAACAGGGCGGGATGGCGGCGCTGGGCGGCATCGTTCCGCATATCATTCCCAACCGGCCCGATGGCACGCTGCGGCTGGCGGACATCACGGCGGCGATCCGGCCTGACAACATGCACTTCCCTCGCACGCGGCTGATCTGCCTGGAGAACACGCACAACAACTGCAACGGCACGCCGCTGACCGCCGGATACACGGCGCAAGTGGCGGAGCTGGCGCGCGCGCACGGACTGTGGTTTCACATTGACGGGGCGCGCATCTTCAACGCGGCCGTCGCATTGGACGTGGATGTTCGCGAGCTGGTGCGTCACGTGGACTCCGTGACCTTTTGCCTCTCGAAGGGGTTGTGCGCGCCGGTCGGCTCAGTGCTCTGCGGTCCGTCCGACTTCATCGCGGAGGCGCGGCGGGCGCGGAAAATCCTGGGGGGCGGGATGCGGCAGGCGGGGATTTTAGCGGCGGCAGGCATCGTCGCGTTGGAGCAGCTGGCGGGGCGATTGGCGGAGGATCACATCCGCGCCCGTCGCCTGGCCGCAGGGCTGGCGACGATCCCCGGCCTCGAGATCGCGCCGGTCTCTACCAACATCCTTTACTTTAGCCTGGCGAATGACGTACCTCTGACGCCGCAGGAGTTCGTGGCGCGGCTGAAGGAGCGAAACGTTCTGGTACTGGCCCACGGCGGGCGCAGCCTCCGCGCCGTCACGCACTACTGGATCGGCGACGAGGACATCGAGCAGGCGTTGGCCGCCGTGCGCGGAGTTCTCGTAAGAATGAAAAATTAAAAATGACAAATGACAAAAATCTCTGGCGACGGCATTTCTGCTCATTTGCCATTTGTCATTTTCTAATTTGCCATTTCTTAAAGGAGACATCATGCTACACGAAGAAGCGCATTTTATCACCCACGACGGTCTGGAACTCTACCGGCAGCACTGGTTGCCCGATGGCGACCCCCAAGCGACGTTGGCCGTGATCCACGGCTTCGGCGAGCACTGCGGGCGTTACAGCGATTTCGCCGACTGGTTCGTGCCGCTGGGCTACGGCGTCC
>JAUWHU010000270.1 GCA_030605705.1 Thermoflexia bacterium
GCCGCATCATCTCCGACGAAGAACGCAAAATCTTCGCTTATCACGAGGCCGGACACGCCGTGGTGGCCCACGTCCTGCCCAAGTGTGATCCCGTGCGCAAGGTTTCCATCGTCGCGCGGGGCATGGCCGCCGGCTATACCCTCACTCTGCCGGAAGCAGACCATTACGTCACTCTCCGCAGCAAGCTGGAAGACGATATGGCTTTACTGCTGGGCGGGCGCGTCTCCGAGGACGTCGTCTTTAATGAGAGCAGCACCGGCGCCTCCAACGACCTGGAGCGCGTCACCAAGATGGCCCGTAACATGGTCATGCGCTATGGCATGAGCGAAGAGCTGGGTCCGCTGGTCTACGGCAAAAAGGAAGAACTGGTCTTCTTAGGCCGCGAGATCAGCGAACAACGCGATTACAGCGAGAGTATGGCCCAAAAGATTGACGCCGAGGTCCAACGATTCGTCACAGAGGCCTACGAACGAGCCAAGACCGTCATCATAGAGCACAGAGAGAATCTGGAGCGGGTAGTCAAGCACCTTCTGGAACGGGAAATTCTCTACACCGACGAATTCAACGCCGCTTTCGATGGCCGTCCGCTCCCGAAACGCAAGAAGGATACCGGGATCATCCGCAAGAAGCAACCCGTCGCCAAGCCCGTCGCGGCGGCGGCATGACGGAGCAAATTTGCCGATTTGCCGCGCTATGCTATAATGCCGCTTGTCGTGTTATGGAGAGGTTGCATAGTCCGGCCTAATGCGCGCGCCTGGAGAGCGCGTGAGCCGCAAGGCTCCGCGGGTTCGAATCCCGCCCTCTCCGCCAAAAAGACGGGGCATCCTGAAGAAGGATGCCCCGTTTGCATTCCTGTTAGTGTCATTAGTTATTCGCCACCCAAATGATGAGTTTATTACATCACTACAGCTAGGGTTTAACCTCCCTGACTGTCTTGGTGTCACATCCAGGGACAGCCAGCCCCCAGCAGCCCCTGCATACTGGGGGGATCATAGTTTTTTCCTAGACAGGGGGAAGACAACCAACTGGCATAGCGCTCCATGTGACGATAAGACAGCCAGGTTTGTCATTCCGAGCCAAGCGGAGCGTTAGCGACGCGCCCAGCGAGGAATCTGCTACTTGCGCAGCTCATAACGTGAACTTAGCGGTAGATTCCTCGCTGCCCGGCAGTCGCTGCGCGACTTTTGGTTGCTCGGAATGACACTAGGGGGTCAGTTGATTGGGGAAACGCCATTTAATCTTATGGTTACTGCCCCTAAATGGGGACTTTGTGCCGGTATGGCGGCACTGGGAGCCACATATGGCGAATACTTCGTGACACTAACCATTCCTCAACGTCAGGCCCGATATCGCGAGATAAAACGGTAGGAGACCTCCGCCACCCGTTCCCATTCACGATCCACGACAAAGTTGTGTCCCGAATGTTCCAGCACCAACGTCTCGATGTCGGTGCTACCCAGGCGACGCACTGTCTCCGGGCCGCAGCGAGAATGAATCACCTGATCGTCTCGCGCGTAGACCACCAGGGCCGGGGTGCGTATCTGGAGCATAAGAGAGCGCACCCGACGCTGCAAGCGGAATACCTGGTCCATGGCTGGAACCGGAGTACGCGCAAATCCGCCCGCCCAGATTTCAGTTGCCGGGTCCTGTAATTGCGATGTCGTGGTGACAGCCAGACTCCGCACCATAAAACGCAGCAATATCATCAGGTAAGCCCGGCGATCGGCGACCCACAACACGGGGGAGTAAACCAGCAGCCCCTTCACCTCCGGGTGCTGTGCACCCAGCCAGAGCGTCAACAGCGCGCCCAGGGAAAGCCCGCCGACGAAGACCTGCTCACAGCGCGCCTGCAGGGCCATGTAGGCGGATTCGACGCCGGCGACCCAATCTCGCCAGCCGTAGCGATTCATCTCCGCCAGCGTCGTCCCATGCCCCGGCAACAACGGCGCACTGACCGTACAGCCGCGCGCATTGAGATACCCACCTAACTGCCACATCTCGCGGGGCGTGCCGGTGAACCCATGCAGCAGCAACACTCCGACGGAGCCGCCCTCCAAGTCAAAAGGCTCCGGATGTTCCTGTAAAACGTGACACTCAGTTTCTCGACTCATTAAATATGCCCCTCATCCCAATCACCCAACACCCTGGTGATAAAGTTCAATCCCAGGTCGGCGGCCTGTTGCCATTCACGATCTAACAACACGCAGTGCGTGGACTGCTCCAGCCAGTGGATCTCATACCAGGTCGAGCGCACCTCCCGCGCCAGCAACGCCGGCGCATCTGGCGCGATTCTGCGATCCAGCCGCCCCTGCACGATCAGCAGCGGTTGCGTGATCTCCGTAAGCCGCCGGCGCACCTCCCGCTGCAGACGGGCCAACTCCGCCGCCGCGCGGAGGGGATTGACGGTATACCCCTGCCAGAAATCGTCGGCGTGGGTGCGCGGCGACTCCCCCTTGGAAACCACGGGGACGAAAGGCGCCAACAACGGCAGCAACAAGGGAGTCGCACGCGAGGCTACCTTGAGCGCCGGGGCGTAAGCCAGGATACCCAGCGCTTCGGGGTGTTCGGCGGCCAGGTATAGGGCCAGGATCGCCCCCATGGACTCCCCCCCTACGAAGACCCGCTCACAGCGACTCGCCAGCTCCTGATAAGCACTCTCCACCGCCGTGGCCCAATCCTGCCAGCGATGGCGGTTCATCTCCTCCGGCGTCGTGCCGTGTCCTGGCAGCAACGGCCCGGCCACCGTGTAGCCGCGCTCGTGCAAGAAACGGGCGAACAAGCGCACTTCGGCGGTCGTCGCCGTAAAGCCGTGGGAGAGCAAGACCCCCACCGGGCCACCCTCCCACAGGAAAGAGTCCCCTTCCAACTGCGGATTCTGAAACTCCGTATGCCCGGCCATCAAGCCTCCTGTTTCAAAAATAAAGTTAGCCACGAATTTCACGAATTAACACGAAAAGAAAAAAATTAGTGGAATTCGTGGCAGAAAAGAAGAAGGCGGTAGATTTTAGTCCCTGGTGGAGAACGTAGTTCATGTAGTCATCCCCAAAACCAGCGGACGATTTCCATGCCATAGATCATCGTCACAGCGCATCCCAGCACCAGGTACGGGCCGTAGGGGATAGCCGTGCGCAGGGAGCCGCGCCGAAAGAGCAACACCAAGATGGCCCCCACCCCACCCAGGAGAAAGGTGAGCAGCAGCGCTTCGACAATCAGGGGGTAGCCTACCGCCAATCCCACGAAGGCTGCGAGTTTGACGTCGCCCGCGCCCAACGCGCCCTCGCCCAACAACGCCACACCCACCACGCCCAGCACCCAGAAGACCAGGAAACCGAGCAGTCCCCCCACAAGGGTATGCCACCATACCCAGCCCCCAATTCCCGGAACCGCCGGCCCCAGCAAGCTGCCGGCGACCAGCATCACCGCCACAGCAGGCATGATGATACGATTGGGGATCAATTTGGCCTCCCGGTCGGTGACCAGTACCATCGCCAGGGGCACGCTCGCGGCCAGCGCCAGGAAGACGCGCGGCGCCAGCCCGTAGCGCGCGGCTAAGATGCCCCAGGTCGC
>JAUWHU010000524.1 GCA_030605705.1 Thermoflexia bacterium
GGTTGACGAGGAACTTGCTCAGGGAACGCTCCCGAGACGGGGGCTGGGAGCAGTGTGAGTGCAACTTTTGCCCCAACGCCTTTTTTTAGTGGCGTGATTGATTGGTTTTTATAAAAATATCTGTGATTTTCTTGGTGTTCTCTGTGTCCTCTGTGGTGAAATCTGGTTTCGTTATTCAGGAGCAATTCTAATATGATCACGCTAACCTGCATTGTCGAGGATAGGGCCAACCCACCGTTCCGGCACGAGCACGGCATCGCCTTCTGGATCGAAACCCCAGACGGGCGGGTGTTGTTCGATACCGGCGGGAGCGGGGAGGTGCTGCTGCACAACCTGCGCCGGCTCGACCTGGACCCCGCCACGCTGGACGCCATCGCGCTCAGTCACGGCCACGACGACCACATCGGTGGGTTGCCTGCGTTGCTGCCTCTCCTGCGACCGGGAATCCCGCTCTACGCTCATCCCACGCTTTTCCGCCGCCGTTACTCGGATCACGGCCACGGGCCTGAAGACGTAGGCGCCAGCCTCACGGCGGAACAATTGGGGGCCGGTGTGGCCCTGCGATTGAGCGCCGAACCCCAGGAAATCCTGCCCGGCCTCTGGACCACCGGCGAGATCACCGCGCGCCCGCACCCAGAGGGCCGCAGCGCGCGGCATACCGTGATCGAAAACGGGCGGCACGTTCCCGACCCCTACCAGGACGATCTCTCGCTGGTGCTAGAAACGCCGGAGGGCCTTTTCCTGCTCTGCGGCTGCTGTCACGCCGGGCTGCTCAACACGTTAGCGCACGTCCGCCGGCATTGGGATGGCCCACTCGTGGGCCTCGGCGGTGGCGTCCACCTCCTCAGTGCGTGCCCTGAGACGAGGCGTGAGACCATCGCCACGGTTAAATCTCTGGAAGCGGTCGCGCACGTCTGGCTGGGACACTGCTCCGGCAAAACATTCATGGCAGAGATGGCCGCCGCCCTGGGAGCGCGCTTCCACCCCTGCCTGACCGGGACACAAATCAGGCTGTGAGCTAAATGAGCTCTGAAGGGAGTGTGTGAACATGCAACCACCATCCATTTCGGCTATAGTTCCCATCTATAACGAGGAGAAAACAGTGGCCGGCGTGGTGACTGTCTTGCTGCACAATCCGGCCTTCATTGAGGTCATCTGTGTCAACGATGGCTCTACCGACCGGAGTCTGGACGTGTTGGCGGGGTTCAAGGATGAAATCACCCTGATTGACCTGCCGGAAAACCGAGGCAAAGGCTATGCGCTGGTCGCCGGTATCCAGGCTGCCCAGGGCGAACTCGTCGCTTTCTTCGATGGCGATCTGACCAATCTTTCCCCAGCTCACATCCAGACGCTGTTGGCCCCGGTGCTCAAGGGTGAGGCCGACGCGGTGCTGGGGTATCCTAAAAAAGGCTCCATGCCCAACGTATTCTCCCATCTGACGGGGGAACGGATCTACTACAAACGGGATTTACACCCTTTTCTTGAGCAGATGGCCCAAAGTCGTTTCGGCGTGGAAGTTTTGTTGAACGATCTGTTTGCGGAAAAACGGGTCCAGAAGATACCCCTCGAAAACCTGATCGGCCTCTTGAAACATGAGAAGCACACTCCCTTGAACGCCTTCAAGGAGTACCTGGGGGAAGGCGTCGAGATCGCCCAAACCCTCAGCCTCAGGGAAATTCTCGCGCCGGAAGATTCCAAGATTATCGCCGGTTTGAGCCGCATCACCAATTTCAGGGAATTTGAAAGTGCCATTAAGAAAATCACGGACCAGACACTCAGGAATTTCTTGGAAAATTACATTCTAAATTATCTAAAAATGGCGCACCAGCGACTGAAGGATGAAGGCCAGGCGTTTTTCTAAGCCAGGAGCTGCACCCAGTCCCTGATCACCACTCACCATTCACTGAAATCACTTTAGGCGCTTGACAATGAAATTCGTGTACAATGAGCAAGAATATTCTGTCACGAATTAACACGAAAAAGAAAAAATTAGTGAAAATTCGTGTAATTCGTGGCAAAAAGCCTTTTGGTTCTGGCTTGTCCAGGTTAGGAGTTTGACACATGCAAATTGCCATTGCCAGCGGCAAGGGCGGCACGGGAAAAACCACGGTCGCGGTCAATCTATTGTTGGCCGTCGCCGGGTTAGAAGCTGCCGAACGCCCTGCCGATATGGTTTTCTTGGATTGTGACGTTGAGGAGCCTAACGCCGCTATCTTCCTGAAGCCCACTTTCACCGAGACGGAAGAGGTAGGACTGCTGCTCCCCGAAATTGACGAGGACAAATGTAACTACTGTGGCGTCTGCGCCGAGGTCTGTACCTTCCACGCCATCGCCGTGCTGGGGCAGAGGGTGCTGGTTTTCCCAGAACTTTGCCACGGCTGCGGAAGTTGTACCTACAACTGTCCCACGGGAGCCATTCACGAGGTGCTGCGCCCCACCGGTCACTTGGAATGGGGCACGATGGATGTGGGCGGTACCGCTGTCAGATTTGGACACGGCGTGCTGAACGTCGGCGAGGCGATGGCGACGCCCGTCATCAAAAAACTGAAGCAGAAAGGGTTGCCGCGCGGCCAAGACGCGCTGGCCTTGTTAGACGCGCCTCCCGGTAACTCCTGCCCTGTCGTGGAGACGATGCGCGGGGCGGATTTCGTGCTCCTGGTGACGGAGCCGACGCCCTTTGGACTGCACGACCTTCGCGTAGCCATCGAGGTGGCGCGAGACGAGCTGCGTCTGCCGGTAGGCGTTGTCATCAACCGCGACGGCGTCGGCGATGAGGGCGTGGAGCAGTTCTGCGCCGAGTCCGGCGTACCCATCCTGCTGCGCATCCCGCTGGATCGCCGCATCGCCGAGGCCTACGCCGACGGCATCACCATCGTGGCCGCTCTTCCTGAATACCGCGAGACCTTCGCCGGTCTCTACCGGCAGATTCGGGAGATCGTGGAGGTGACAGCATGAACGGCGAACCCCAGCAAATTGTCGTTTTGAGTGGAAAGGGCGGCACCGGCAAGACCAGCGTCATCGCTGCCCTCGTCCATCTGGCCGCGCAGGAATTTTCCCTTGCCATCGCCGACGCCGACGTAGACGCCTCGAACCTGGACCTCGTCCTCCAACCCCGGCGACTGGAGGAGCACGTCTTCAAAAGTGGATTGCTCGTCCACATTGATCCCGCAACCTGCATCAGCTGCGGGGCGTGTTACGACGCCTGTCGCTTCGATGCCATCATCCCCGGTGAGCCATACCACGTGGACGAGGTGGCCTGTGAGGGCTGCAACGCCTGC
>JAUWHU010000500.1 GCA_030605705.1 Thermoflexia bacterium
TGGATCGGGGATGATCCAGATGGCCCTCAATCTGCTCGATGCAGAGAAAGCCACCTACGCTGCCGTGGCGGGCCTACAGGTTAAGAAAGCGCAAGCCGATAAATTGGACTCGGGCTTCAAACAAGGCACGGGTTCAGAGGAAAGCCTGTGGGAACTTGCGCATCCCGGCCTGAGCGATACAGCAAAAAAGTTGAGAGAGCACACAGAGAAAGTCAAAGACACCTGGCGCTATAAGTGGTTTGGCTTTTAATAAGGCAGTATAAACAGTTTGGTCCCATCGTGGGGCTGTTCAAATAGAAATAGTTCCTGGCCTTGGGGGAGGCTGCCGTTAGCGGATGCAACGGCAGCCTCCCGGAAACGGGGAGATATTCCCAACGATTTAGCAAGGGAGTATCTACATGGGGTTCCACACTAGGGATAACGAAAATGGAGCGCTTGTCGTTTGACTTTCGGACTTGACGACAACTTGCAACTTGCAACTTTTAACGTTTATTTTCGGAGGAGGAAACAGATGAAAACAAAATCATTCTCTCTGCTGTTGGCCCTGATACTCAGTCTGATCGCGTTGCCCGCGCGCACGGCTGATGATGGGCCAGGCCTGGTCTACGGCACTTACCTCGGCGGCGAAGGGGATGACAAGGTCAACGACGTCGCCCTGGGCAGCGATGGCAGCATCTACGTCACCGGCTATACCTACTCCTACAACTTTGGGAGCGGTTCCGGTTCCCAATCAAGCCCCGATGTCTTCGTCGCCAGGCTCTCCCCCAATGGGCAGACGCTGGAATACTTCCAGCGATTTGGCGGCGCGGGTGAGGACGTCGGCACCGCCATCGCTGTGGACGACACCGGCAATGCCTACGTGACCGGCTACACCTACGGCGGCAGCTTCCCGCGCACCACCAATGCCTTTGACGCCACCTTCAATGGCGGCGAGGATACCCCCGTCGATGCCTTCATCACCCAACTTGACCCCGACGGCAATATCATCTACAGTACCTTCCTCGGCGGCTCCGGTTACGATGTTCCAGGGCTAGGTCGCATGGGCGGGAAAGAGTTGGGCCTGGACATCGCCTTCGACGGCGAATACGTCTACGTCACCGGCTCCACCGAGTCTGACGATTTTCCCACCACCGGCGGCGCCTATGACACCGAGTATGCCGACGTGGACTCCGGTCTGACGCAGGATATTTTCATCGTCAAATTACGTCCCGCCGGGCAGGGCGCCAATGACCTGATCTACGGAACGTTCGTTGGCGGCGGGGTAACTAGCGAGGCAGGCAACAGCATCGCGGTGGACGCAGCCGGCGCTGTCTACGTCGGCGGCTACGTCAGGGACAATACTGGTTTTGGTGAATTCCCGCTGACCTCTGGCGCCGTGGACACCGATATCTCCGATGGGTGGGAGGCCTTTTTACTCAAACTCAACCCCGGCGGGCAGGGAGCCAGCGACCTGGTCTATGCTACCTATCTGGGCGGAGATGAAACTGAAAGTGTACACGCATTGATCGTTGACGCCGCCGGTACCGTCTACGTGACCGGGGACACAGGATCGCCAGATTTCCCCATCACCACGGGGGCCTTCGACACCATCTGCGGCACCGATGGCGACTGCAACTATGCGCCCGGCTGGGGGCCTTACGCGGACGCTTTCGTCACCCGTATCAACCCCGATCCGGCTGGCACAGCGCAGGGTAACTTGCTTTATAGCACCTTCCTGGGCGGCGCGGACTACGAGAACCAGATGGGTACCGGGGATCTCGTCCTCATCGGGCCGGGTGAGATCTACGTCAGTGGCTCTACCCGCGCGCTGACAACTTTTCCCACCACGCAAGACGCCTTCGCCCGCGAGCGGACCGGCACGGATTCCGACGCTTTCGTGGTGCGATTGCGGATGGACGGCAACGGCGCCAATGATCTCGTTTACGGCAGCTACGTGGGTGGTCACGACGTAGACGGCGCTAACGCGATTGCCTGGAACGGGGGCGACATCGTCACCGTTGCCGGTCAGACGTGGAATACGGTGATATCCGGGGATTTCCCCACCACGCCCGACGCGCTCTATCCTGACCACAACGGCGGCGGCGATTACAACTACGACGGGTTCCTGTTCCAATTGCAAGCCCCGCCGCCCTGGCCCGATCTCTCCCGCTCGATCAAGACGGTTGATCCTACCGAGGCCGTCGCCGGCGATGTCGTCACCTACACCGTACAGCTCGTCAACAGCGGCACACTCAGCGCTACTGTTGCCGTCACCGACACCCTGCCCGCAACGCTGATCCCGCGTGGCGCGCCGGCGGCCAGCAGTGGCCCGGCCCCGGCCATCGTTGGGCAGACGCTCACCTGGGCCGGTGCCGTGTGTACCGACACGACCGTCACGCTCACCTACGCCGCCGAGCTCACGTCCACAACGACGCTCACCCCCACCGTCCGTAACACAGCGCAGATTGATGACGGCGTGGGCAACGTCTACACGCGCAGCGCCTTCATCAACTGGGCGCACATCTATCTCCCACTGGTGCTGCGGAGCTACGCGCCGTAGCCCTTCGAGCCGACCCAGCAAAGAGGCGTCCATCCGATCAACCCATTCCAGGCTGATGGCCCGATGCAATACGTGAAACGTGATGCGTGTTTTGCCATTCGCAATTCTAGACAGGAGGTTTGAAGTGAACGCAAGAAAATTACACATTTCCTTCGCCCTGGCCCTGGGCCTGCTGGCCCTGGCAGGGACACTGGCTCTGGTGGGGACGTGGGACGGGCCGCCCGTGGCCCACGCCCAGTCGGGCACGGGCACTATCCACGTGACCACCACCGGCGCTGATACCGCTGGCTGCGGGAACGTCGTCACCCCCTGCCTCACCGTGCAGTACGCCGTAGACCAGGCCAACGGCGGTGACGACATTCTGGTCGCCACCGGCGACTACGCCGGCGTGAACAATTACGGCGGCCTGGCCCAGGTGGTCTATGTCAGCAAGACCGTCACCATCCGGGGCGGCTACACGACCGCCTTCACCGGCCCGCCCGACCCCGAAGCCAACCCCACCACGCTGGATGCAGAGGGCAACGGGCGCGTGGTCTACGTCACCGGGGACATCAGCCCCACGATTGAGGGCTTCCGCATCACCGGCGGCGACGCCACCGGCCTGGGCGGTGGGAGTTATTCCTACGATAACGTTGGCGGCGGCGTCTACGTGGTCACCGCCACAGCGACCATCAGCGCGAACACCATCACCAACAACGTCGCCGGCACCAACGACGACGACGGTCTGGGCGGCGGCGTATATCTGCTCAACAGCAACGCCCGCGTCATCAACAACACCATCCAGCAGAACGACGCCACAACCGGCGATGGATTCATGGGCAGCAGCGGCACCGGCGGCGGCCTCTGCGCCGAGGGGGGCGCGCCGTTGGTGCAGGGCAACACGGTGGTGAATAACCAGGCCAGCCCCGGCAGTGGCTTTCTTGGCTTTGGCGACGGCGGCGGGCTGGCCTTCATCGAAAATACGCCTACCGTGGTTGCCAACGTCGTACGCGGCAACCGCGCCGTGGGCAGCGGCAGCAATGGCACGGGCGGCGGCATAGAGTTGGCTGGCTGCCCTGCCTTCACGCTTACCAACAACATCGTCGCAGAGAACGTGGGCGGGGCCTACGGTGGCAACGGCATCCACATCGGCGATATGAGCGGGCAGCCGAGCAGCGGCTGGCTGCGGCATAACACGCTCGCCAGCAACCGCGACAGTACCGGCGCGCCGGGCCTCTACGTGGATGCGGGCGTGGTGGGCACGTGCTCCACCGTCACCGCCGTCAACACCATCGTCGTGGATCACGACGAGGGCGTGGTCGTGGGTGGCAGTATGAACGCCACCGTCACCGTGTACCTCACCCGCACGTTGTGGGGCACGGGCGACTGGGCCAACGGCGTCAACTGGGTCATCTACGGCGACGACCCGCCCACGCACACCATCATCAGTACCCTCGCCATCACTGGCACGCCGGACTTCCTTAGCCCCAGCAGCGGCGACTACCACATCGCCGTCACCTCCGACGCCGTGGATGAGGGCGTGGATGCGGGCGTCACCACCGATATTGACGGGGAACCCCGCGATGCCAGCCCCGACATCGGGGCCGACGAGGCCGGTGGATGGGGACTTCAGGTGGTCAAGGCAGCCTCCGCCACTGATCTCTATCCCGGCGATACTGTCACCTACACCATTGCCGTCACCGGCGCCGGCACCCTCGGCGTGACCAACGTGGTTCTCACCGATACCCTCCCGACTCTGCAACGGCCACTGAATGCTTCCCCCGGTTGCTCCATTGCCGATCCCGGCTACGGCGGCCTGGTCGCCTGCACCATCGGTGACCTGAACGCGGGACAGGCCGCGCACATCACCATCATCGCCCAGGTGACGACGACCCTTCCCGCCACCCGGCCCCAGACGATGCGCAACACCGCGCTGGCCGCCGGCGACCAGGCCCAGAACGACGGCTACGCCGACACCATCCTCCACGAGCCTCTCGACTGCCACGCCCGCGTCAACGGCGCCGGGCCGGTGTACTCCACAGTCCAGGCGGCGGTGGACGCGGCCTCGGCCGGCGACACCGTGTGGTTCGCAGGGACGTGTCTGGGGGCGTTCGAGCGGGCGGGCCTTTTCCAGCAGGTGTACGTCACCAAGAACCTTGTGCTCCGGGGCGGCTACAGGGCCGACTTCTCTGCCTGGAACCCCGACCTCTACACCACTACGCTGGATGCTGACGGGCAGGGACGTGTGCTCTATATCGAAGGTGCCGACGTCACCGTGGCCTGCCTGCACCTGACCGGGGGTGACGCCACCGGCCTGGGTGGCATCCACGATGGATTTGCGGACGCCGGTGGCGGCCTCTATGCCATCGGCGCCACGGTCATTCTCTCCGATAGTCACGTCACCGGCAACGTCGCCTCCACTTCTTTCGACGGTGTCGGCGGCGGGGTGGGTGTCACCACCGCCACCCTCACCCTGGTCGAGACATCCCTGGCTGAGAATACCGCCTCCAGCGCATCGTTCGCCCTGGGCTACGGCGGCGGCCTGGCGGCGGAGGTCTCGACCGTCCGGCTGGAGAGGAGCCGTTTGGAGGGCAACACCGCTGCGGCGTCATTGCCCGGCTTTGGCGGCGGGGCCTACTTTTACGAGAGCGACCTGGAAGGCGAGGCCACCCTCTGGCTCTCCAACACCGTCTCCGCTGACCTCGATTGGGGGCTGGGCGGTGGGATCTACGTGGAAGGGTCTCGTCCCTTCACCCTGACCAACTGCGTCATCGCCGACAACCGGGCCTATGACGACAGCGGGGAGAGCGGTGGCGGCCTGTGGATAGACGGAGCGCCTGGGGTGCTCCTCCACCCCACCATCGCCCGCAACCGCTGGGACGAAGGCGTGCATGTGACCGTCTCGACCACCGTCGCCATCACCAACGCGATCATCGTCAGCCACAGCGTGGGGATCAGGGCAATGGAAGGCAGTATGGTCACCGTGAATGGGGTGCTCTGGCACGACAACGTCAGCGACACCGTCGCCATCACCGCGACGGTTCAGGTGAGCAATGGTATCACCGGCGACCCGGCCTTCGCCCCCGATGGCTACCATATCACCCTGGCCTCACAGGCGCTGGACAACGGCGTCGTCAGTACCGTGATGGACGACGTAGACGGCGACCGCCGCCCCAGCGGCAGTGACTATGACCTGGGCGCCGACGAGTATGTATGCGTGACGGGGGTGGAGATTGACGGCCCGACGATGGGCTATCCTGGCGCCTACGACTTCGTCGCTACTGTCAGCCCGGTCACTGCCACCTCGCTCATCACCTACACCTGGCAGGCTACCGACCAGTCGGACGAGGTACACGTGGGCGACATTGACGACACCGTATCCTTTGTCTGGGCCATCACCGGCGTCAAGAGCATCACCGTCACGGCCCAGAACTACGCCATCCCGGTCACTGCCACTCACCTCATCACTATTGAGACCTGCCCCGCGCTGACCGGCGTAGAACTGGATGGGCCGACGACGACCACGCTTGGTCTCTCGGCCGTGTTCACCGCCACCGTCAGCCCGCTCGACGCTGTGCAGCCCATCACCTACACCTGGGAGGCCACGGGGCTGGTGTCTGAAGTCCACAGCGGCGGCTTGAGCGACACGGTAGACTTCACCTGGGGTGTCATTGGCGCGAAGAGTGTCACCGTGACGGCGGTGAACGAGTGCGGCGTCGTGGTCATCAACACGCGCGGCATCACCGTCGAAGCCAGTAGGCGGTACATCTATCTCCCACTGGTGCTGCGGAACTACGCGCCGTAGTCCTCTGCCCCCCTCTCCTGTCGGTAACGCAACTGAAGGGCCGGCGGTATGCCGTCGGCCCTTGTGCTGATTTTGTTATCCTATCTGCATGAATCTGCGTCTCAGTGCTCGATAGCTTCGGCTGGCGTGAATGATTGTCTTCGCCTATAATACCACCCATGAGCAACATCCGTGTCGCCGTTGTGGACGATCAAACCCTCATCCGCGAAGGGCTGGCTTCGTTGCTCGCCCTGGCGCCTGACCTGACGGTGGTTGGGCAGGCGGCCGATGGGCGCGAGGCGCTGGCGCTCGTCGCCGAACAGTCCCCGGACGTGGTGTTGATGGACGTGCGTATGCCGGGCATGAACGGCGTGGCCGCCACGCGCCAGATTCGCGCCCGCTACCCCCGTACCCGCGTGATCGTACTGACCACCTTCGACGACGACGAATACGTCTTCGAATCGCTGCGGGCGGGCGCATCCGGCTACCTGCTCAAGAACGCCGACCCCGATCATCTGGCCGCAGCCATCCGCGCTGTCCACGCTGGCGACTCTGTGCTCGACCCGGCCGTCACGCAGAAGGTGATCCGCCGCGCCACTCACCCGAAACTGCAGGAGCCGGCCTTGACCGAAAGATTGACCCCGCGTGAGCGCGAGGTGCTGCGCCTGATGGCCGAGGGCGCATCCAACGCCGAAATCGCCACCCGGCTGTGCCTGGCGGAGGGGACGGTCAAGAACCACGTCAGCCACATCTTGGGCAAACTGGGCGCTCGTGGCCGCGTCCACGCCGTCCGCCTGGCGGTGGAATGGGGGCTGATCAATGAACAATGAGGCAATGAGCAATGAATAAAGTGACGCCCATGGACGCAGTATCTCCTCCAGACGTACGCGCTGGCCGCCGGTCCTTCATCGTGACCGTGGTTGCCGTGTACGTCGCTACGTTCGCTTTCCCGCAGCACTCATTCACCCTGTCAGAGATCATTGGACTGATCGCGGCGGCGGGGTTGTATTTGCTGGTGGGCATCTATGGCGCCGAGTTCTACGCTCGCACCGGTTCGCCCCTCGCACTGGCAGTGTTCTACGCGATCGAGATTCCGCTGGCCGGGTTGATCGTGTATTGGACGGCCGGCTTTTTTCTCGCTGGCCTGATCATGCTTCCGCTGGCCGGCCTGAGCGTGCAGGTATTGCCGCGCCGCTGGATGCTGGCCGTGTGCGCGCTGCTCGTCGTGACCCTGGCGGCCTCCTACGGGTTGCGCGGTGGCCTGGAGGCCGCGCTATTGGCCGGTATCGGCTATCTGACGGGCATCGTGTTCGTCGTCTTTGTGACCCAGGTGGCTGTGCACGAACGGGAGGCCCGCGCCGAGGTGGAACGGCTGGCGGCCGAGTTGGCTGAGGCCAACCGCAGACTGCGCGAGTACGCGGCGCAGGCCGAGGAACTGGCGACGACCCGCGAGCGCGCCCGCCTGGCGCACGAGATTCACGACTCGGTGGGCCACACGTTGACCGCGCTCGACGTCCAACTGGAACTCCTCGCCCGCTTGCCCCCCGGCCAGACCGGACAACGCCAGCAGGTCGCTGAACAGTCGCGGACGCTGGTCAAAGAGGGGCTGGCAGACGTGCGGAGGGCGGTACAGGCGCTGCGCCCCGCCGCGCTGGAGACCTTTTCGCTGCCGGAGGCCATCGGTGGGCTGGTGGCCGACTTCGAGCAGATCACGCAGATCCGCACTGTCTGGCAGGTTGAGGGGGAGGTCGCGCCGCTGCCGCCCCGCCTGGC
>JAUWHU010000127.1 GCA_030605705.1 Thermoflexia bacterium
CCCGACAAGCAGCCGCCCGCCTACGGCAACATGCCCGAGGCGCCCAAGCCGCCCGCGCCCCCCAACCCCACCCCCGCATCCACGCCAGACCCGGCGACCTGCGGCGCGCGCGTCAACACCTACGGCGTCGTTAGCCCGACCGACAACCCCTTCTACGGCATCAAGTTCGAGTACCAGTCCGGTGCCGAGGTTAAGAACGGTGACTTCGACGAGTTCAAGTTCACCCTCACGGAGGAGCAGGCCGCAGCGATGACCACGGTCCAGATGGAGGCCAAGGCCGGCCAAAACGTGGGGCAGGTGACGTTAGAGGGCTGCGACTTCACCAGCGAGCTGCCCTGCGGCGGCGAGCCGATCCAGGACGAGAACCACTACTTCGCCTTCTACTTCATGGGCGCTAAGGATAATGGCGATGGGACGCTCACACTGACCTTCCACGTACAGAACTTCACCGGCAACGGTCTCAGCCACACCACCATCGGCCTGCCAGATGGGGCGGTACCTTCTTCGCCCACCGGCAGTTACCAAAGCGAAGTCTGCCCGTAACACTGGGCGACATACGCAAAACCAACGGGGAGGTGAGTTGCGGCTCACCTCCCCGTTTCTTTGTCTGCACCGTGCTAACCTTAAGATTTTGGACACGGACACCACGGATCAACACGGATTTCTCTTTGTTTTCTTGCAAAAATATCCGTGTTTATCCGTGAAAATCCGCGTTCAATTTCTGGTTCCGTTCATTCAGGAACAATTCTTGTGTGTCCTTTGTGGTTCTTGCGTATGGCTCCTCTCATCGGCTCTCCTGCAGAAAGTCTCATTCTTAACGCAGAGGCGCAGACCGCAGGTGTGGGCAGGCAGTGCCCACAATGCAGAGATTTCTTAACATTAAACTCTGTGGTAATTTTTCTCTGCGCCTTGGCGTCTCTGCGTTTATTTTAACCTTTTTTCGCACTGGGGCAAAAGTCGCACTTACACTGCTCCCCACCCCCGTCTCGGGGGCGTCCCCTGGGCAAGTTTCTTGTCAACTCGCCCCCGGGGACGGGGGCTTAGAGCTTTGGGGAACAGCTGTGTTACTTTTACCACACTGCCTTTTTTCAGAAGACTCATCATCCAGTTGTAAGCCAGCCCATAAGTGGCTCGGTCAGGAGATCGCAGACATGCAGGTCGGCCGACCTGCAGCCGACCACAGCTATTTACGTCTCTATCTCTGTCTCTGTCTCTATCTCTGTCGCTGTTGGTTGGCGACCAACGACCGGTAATACTCATTGTTCCGCAAAAGCTCCCGGTGAGTGCCCATCGCCACTAACCGCTTCTCGTTCAGCAAGAGGATACGGTCCGCGTTCTGGATGGTTGACAGCCGGTGCGCCACTACGAACAAGGTCTTGTCCCGAATTAACGTGGGGAGCGCGTCGAAAATTGAGCGTTCCACCACGCTGTCTAACGCGGATGTCGGCTCATCTAACACGAGGATGTCCGGGTCTTTGATCAGCGCCCGGGCGATAGCCAACCGCTGTTTTTGCCCTTCCGACAGCTTGACGCCGCGTTCGCCGACCGGCGCATCATACCCCTCCGGCAGACCGGCGATGAAGTCGTGGATGCCGGCCACTTTAGCGGCCCGGACGATCTGTTCCTCGCCGGCATCAAGGTTCCCGTAGCGCAGGTTATCGCCGATCGTCCCGGAGAGCAGCATGGTGCTCTGCGATACGTAGCCGATACGCCGCCGGAGGGACTCCAGTTCGTACTCCGCTGCCGGCAGACCATCGAACCAGATCTCGCCCTGCGTCGGTTTGTAGAAGCGCAGGATGAGGCTCACCAGCGTCGTCTTGCCCACGCCACTGGGGCCTACGATAGCGACGTGTTCTCCGGCGCGGATGCGGCACGATACGTGTTGCAGCACCGGCTCACGGCTGTCGTAAGAGAAGGAGACGCCCTTGAACTCGATCTCGCCACTGAGCCGTTCGACGTGCTTCCCGACCCCCAAATTCTCCTCAGGGACGATGTCGAAGAGGGCCGAGACCCGCTCCAGCGCGGCCAGGGCGTTTTGGAGCTGCAGGTTGGCCGAAGCCAGGAATTGCGCCGGGCCGTACACGTATCCCAGGTAAGCCTGGAACGCCAGCAGGGAACCGAGAGTCCAATGGTCCTGGATCACCCAGTAGGCTCCCACGAACATGACGAGCGCGCGGGTCACATCGGGCAGGGAGTTGATCGCTAAGTTGGCGACTGAACTCACTGTAGTTTGCTCCAGCGAGACCTGCAGAGCGGCCTGTAGTTCAGACATCAAGCGCCCCACGGTACGCTCTTCTGAAGAAAAGGCTTTGATCAACGAGGCGGCGGATAGTGATTCCTGCATCCGGCGCGAGACGTTGGCGTGTTGTTCCATACCTCGATGGCTCAAGACACGGGTCTTGCGGGAGAAGTAATGCACACTGAGCAGCAGGCCGGGGATGGCGAGGAGCGCGACAATAGCCAGTCGCCATTCCAGATAGAACAGCAATCCCACGCCTCCCACAAAACGCAAGATATTGCTGAGGATGTAGACCATCGTGCTGGAGAAGAACCAACGCAATCCCATGACATCCGCTGACAGGCGCGCCATCAGGTAGCCGGTTTCTTTATCATCGAAGAAGGATTTGGGGAAGCGTAGGGCATGGTCAAGCAGCTCGTGCTGGATGTCGATGATGATCTCTTGCTCGAAGCGGGTGAAAGTGAACCGCTGGAGGACGGCCACCAGTTTTTCCAATATTTTGATACCGGCCAGCGACAGCACCACCCAGACCAGCCGGGCCAGTTGCCGGTTCAGGATGACGTCGTCAACCAGATAACGGGTGATGAGGGGCTGGGGAAAGGCCAGCAGAGAGGCGACGAGAACGAGAAATACCCCGAACGCGCCCTGTCGCCAGTGCTGGGTGATGAACGGGCGCAGGTTCCGGAGATTGCCCGTGACGTCGCTGTAGCCCTCCCGGCCGGCGATGCGATCCTCCGGCAACGTTCGAGAAAGTCCTCGTTTTAAGTAGGTGAACCAGGAATTCATGGGTTACTCTACACGTATTTGTTTAGCGTTCATGGGACTATGCATTACGAATGGCGAAGATACATTTCCAGTATCGCCTCAAAAAGCAGGAGCAAATCATGGTGCGCATCAAAAATGGGTCTCTGGGAGTTGGCGTGGTGGGTGCCACGCGACGTAAATTTTTCACCACAGATTAGTGGGCACTGCCTGCCCACACTGCGCA
>JAUWHU010000263.1 GCA_030605705.1 Thermoflexia bacterium
TACCAGGGGCCTAAAATCCCCCGCATGAAGATCAGACTCTTCTCCAAAGCTACCGGATCGTCAATCTCTAAAATCAACCAGGGGTCGCGCGCCAGGCGGGTCAAAGAGGGCAACAGCGGCACGTAATTCACCATGCCTCCAGGGGCATTCAATGCCAGGTGTTCGTCAATCACACCTTTCGAATTGTTCATGTGGACGTGGATGATGTACGGTTCCAGTGTCCTGATCCACGTTTCCAACGACTGCTGTTTGTTGCGCCGGTATAGATAGGCATGGCAGACATCCAGGCATACACCGACATTAGGGGTGTCCAATCCTGAGCAGAGGTCGCTCAAGAGAATCGGATCGGGGTCCCACATATTCTCAATAGCGATATGGATACCGCGCTGGGCGGCTTCCGGGCCAAAGTCATTCCAAAACTCGATCTGGCCCGCCAGCCATGTGCGACGATATTGCTCGGTACGGATCATGGGGAGGAAATTTGTGTGGAAAACCACATGGGTGGCTCCCAGCTCGGCCGCGATGTCCAGGCTGAGCAAATAGCGCTCACGAGTCAAGGCCACGATGCGCGCATCTGGACTGGAGCTGGTCATGTCGAAAAAAGCACCGTGGAGGGCCAGCGGGCCGGGGAAATCCTGGAGCAGGGGCTTGTACTCCTTAAGCAAGGCTCGCCAGCTGTTCTCCAGCACATCTGGATTGGAGAAGGCTTGAATCTCTAATCCTCCACCATATTCCAGGGCCAGCCGGAGATGCTCGGCAATATTCGGCCTATAGGAAGCGACCAGTATTTTGCTCACACTGCGATTCTATAACAATATCCACAAAAGGCAAATGCACCCTTGCGCGTCGGGTTCGTGCGTCGGGGGACTTGCAATCTATTCATTTTATCGCTATAATAGTATTAGTGGCGTTAATGGTGAAAATGTAAACACATCCATTTGCGCCATTTACCCTCTTTGATATAATAATCTTCTCAGAATAAGGGGCAGATCAGTTCATCAAAAAAACCATTATTACTCAGGCGTAGTAGACCTCCGAGGTCTTTAACGTAGGTTTTGCCTGTCAAAGTACTTACCAAGACGGGCATTTCGCCACCGTGTGGCGGATTTGTAGACCTCGGAGGTCTGAAGGCAAGCAACGATAGTCACGAAGACACAAAGGCTGCTAATCTACACCAGAAAGGAGGTGATGGCCTGCGAAAAACCCGAAAAACTTAGGAAGTTTCTATATGGCGTTGTGACTGACGGTAAAATTCACGTTTTTACATTTCCTACATTCAACATTAAGGAGGAACTTACATGTTTAAGCGATGGTTAAATATCATCACACTGATGGCGATGCTCTTAGGGACTTTCGCCTTTGCGGCTCCGACCCCGGCAGCCCCCTTCCCTGGGGAGATTGCTGCGCCGCCGCCACCCGATGCGAAGAGTGCCCCGGCAGTTCAGCCGGTGGAAAAAGAGCAAGAAAGAATGCCTCGGGAGGCGCAGCCCCCCGCGGTCTCCCCTGAGATGGCGCTGAGCAAACTCCATCCTGACCTGCTCGAACTGGTTCAGGCGGATGGCCTGACTTTGCCTGCAGAAGCGGGCGTGATGGCCACCGGTCAGCAAGAAGCAATCCTCGTCGAGGTGCTCGCAGAGTCAGACCTTGACTTGGGAGCTTATTTTGTGGACGGGGAAGTCTATGCTGGCCCGGCGTTCTCCGGCAAGGGGATAGCGGTAGGCCTACGGGCCTATTACGGCATGATCGTCCCCACCAACGTGCTCAAGGTCGCCTTCCTGCCTGATGTACAGGCCATCAACTCCGTGACCCCGGTGCGGGCTGAGCTCGAACCCTATCCGGCCGATGACCCGCGACCCGAGTACGTGTCCGGCCCTGCGGATTGGGCGGAAATGCGCCTCAACGCTGACAAACTGCGCGCGGGTAGCCTCCCCTGGGAGCAAGCCCAAGCCTTCGGCGACGGGCGGAACCCGATCCAACCTATGGACTGGTTCGAGATGAGCTACGACGGCCCCGTCAATGCCCAGGCTGCCTGGGACCGGGGCTATCACGGTGAGGGCGTAGCCGTAGCCGTGATTGACGACGGCGTGGATTTCGCCCACCCCGACCTGATGGGCACACAGAGGGTCTACTCCAGCACCGAGGAATCCCAGTACAACGGCTGGCCCATGGCCATGGACCCCTTCACCCTGCGGGCGTGGTTCTTCGAGAACCTTGGCCTTGCCAGTTACATCGCCGACGGCTTCCCTGGCGTCACCTTCATGGACACCAGCGAGACGCCGGATCTGACGCCCTGCGGGACTGGCCTTTCCTGCTTCGATTTCACTCCGCTGATTGACTACGGCGCGTATGGCGTTCAGCATACCTACGTCATCTCCAGCGATATGTCGCTAAGCGGCGTCGTCCACGCGGGTACCCACCACGACGAGAGCCTGCGCGACTACATCTGGGGTGAGAAGGTGGCTATCCTGGTAACTGACCCCAACACCGCCGGCGTCTACGACACAGTCTACGTGGACCTGGACGATGACTACGACTTCCGTGACGAGAAACCCCTCACCCGGGCCGACACGACTGACGAGACCACGCTGGCCGCCACCTACAACGACATGATCGCCTACCGTGACATGAATGGCGACGGCCTGGCCGACCTCTCCGGCGGTATGCTCTACTTCATCGCCGACGGGGTCAACCACCCGCCGGCCTTCGACTGGCTGTTTGCGGCGGGACTCTATGGGTTCACTCCCCCCGGCAACGGTGACCTGGTCGCCATCCACGGCCCCTGGGACTCCGGCTACAGCCACGGCACCAACTGCGCCTCCAACGTGGTGGCCCAGGGTGTGGTGGACGGCATGCTGCCCGAGTTCCGCGATCTGGGCGGGCCGCCTGACGCGGCCGTCAAGGGCGCGGCCCCCAAGGCCGACATGGTGGCTATGAACAATGGCTGGTACTTCACCGGCTACTCCAACGCCAACGACGCCTACTTCCTGGCCGCCATCGGCTGGGACGCAATAGACCAGTATGGCGACCACTGGTGGTACGGCTCCGGCTACACCGACACCGACACGATCGTGGCAACCTCTAACTCTTACGGCTGGAGCGCCGACTTCAACGACGGTTGGGGCTACCACGGCCAATCAATCGAGGTTGTCCAGAACTACTTCGCGCCCTACTTGCAATTCCTCTTCTCCACCGGCAACGGCGGCCCCGGCTACGGCACCGTCGCGCCGCCCAGCCCCGGACACGGCATCGCCGTGGGAGCCTCTACCGAGTACGGTTCCACCGGCTGGGACACCATCACCGACACCGACCAGA
>JAUWHU010000290.1 GCA_030605705.1 Thermoflexia bacterium
GTGCGCGGAGGTCGGCGACGCGCTCCCTCAGTCCCCCCACAATGCCGGTCATGTCTTCCAGCCGGTCGTAGAGGGCGGCCAGGGCAGCCAGGCCGGCCAACCGTTCCCAGCGCGTGCGCAGAGCTGCGGCCTGGGATTCGCGTTCCACGCTCAGCGAACCTGCGCGGGCCGGACGAGGTCGAGATGCAGGTCGAGTAGTAGGACGAGGTTGAGGTCGAGTAGTAGGACGGGACGCCGGTCGTTTGCGGGGAGGGGAAATTGAGGGTCGCTTCCGGGCCGGCGTGGGAGCTTTCCGCTGCGTCTTGCTCCTGCTTCCTGTGGGGGAGGATTTCTTACGGCTCCTGCTCACTTTGGACGAAATACTTTTCTTGGCCATCGGTTTTTCTCCTTTCCTTAAAAACGGACTTGGTTAACGCTCATAGGATATTCGTCACGAATAGCA
This sequence comes from Thermoflexia bacterium, assembly GCA_030605705.1. GTDB lineage: Bacteria > Chloroflexota > Anaerolineae > B4-G1 > SLSP01 > JAUWHU01. Next base: position 443 of record JAUWHU010000290.1, read on the forward strand.
AATGGCAAATGGCGATGTGAATATATGCATCGGGGCAAAAGTCGCATTTACACTGCTCCCAGCCCCCGTCTCGGGGGCGTCCCCGGGGCAAGTTCCTCGTCAACCCGCCCCCGGGGAGCGCGAAGCCTACCCGTCAGGGTACGGGGGCTCAGAGCCTTGGGAAGTAAGCGTGTCACTTTTGCCACAATGCAAATATACGCAACTTCTTCCCTCTCCCTTCTCTGTCTCTCGCGTGTCGTTCACGATTTCCCCAGGATATGGCGGAGGTAAGCTTCCATGAAAGCGTCCAGGTCTCCATCCAACACGGCCTGGATGTTCCCGGTCTCATAATTCGTCCGGTGATCCTTGACCATCTGGTAAGGATGCTGCACGTAGGAGCGGATCTGGTTCCCCCAGCCGGCATCAGTATGCTCGCCTTTGAGCTCGGCGATCTGCTGCTGACGTTTTTCCTCTTCTTGCTGAATCAGCCGGGCCTTGAGTACCCGCAGCGCCGTCTGGCGGTTCTGCGTCTGAGAACGTTCGTTCTGGCAGGAGACGACCAGCCCCGAAGGGTGGTGATGAATGCGGATGGCGGTCGCGTTCTTCTGCATGTGCTGGCCGCCGGCGGAGGAGGCACAGAAGGTCTCGATCTTCAGGTCGTCAGGGTTGATCTCTACCTGCACCTCATCTCCCAAGTCGGGCCAGATCTCGATCAGGGCAAAGGAGGTGTGACGGCGATGGGCGGAATCGAATGGCGAGAGGCGTACCAGACGATGCACGCCGCGCTCGGCCTTGAGGTAGCCGTAGGCGTAGAGGCCGTTCATGCCCACCGTCGCGCTCTTGATGCCGGCCTCTTCCCCGGCTAAGGAATCCAGTATCTCGGTCTGGAATCCGCGCCGTTCGGCCCAGCGGAGGAACATCCGCAGGAGCATCTGCGCCCAGTCCTGGGCGTCGGTACCCCCGGCTCCGGCGTGGAGGGCCAGGATCGCGTTGCCCCGGTCATACTTGCCGGAGAGCAACAGGCGGAACTCCGCCCGCTCCAGTTCTGCTTCTAACGTGCCGGTCTCGGTCTCCAAGTCGGGCAGCAATTCCTCGTCCTCCAGCGAGAGGAGCTCCTGCGTATCAGCGATCTGCTGGCGGAGAGCGCTCCAGTAGTTGACGTCATCCTGCAGGCTGGACAGCCGCTGCATCAAGCGCCGGGCAGACTCCGGATCGTTCCATAATCCGGGATCGGCGGCCTGTTTCTCTAATGCCAGCAACTCCTGGCGTTTGCCGGGTAGGTCAAAGCCGCCCCCAGATGGCTTCCATGCGGGAGGCTAAGGTTTCCAGTCGTTGGGTCAAGTTGCTCATATTCCCTCCATAGTGTGCAAATGGCAAATGGCAAATGGCAAATGGCAAATGGCAAATAGCTGTGAATCTGATTATAGCCCAGGAGGTGCAGCCCGCAAGCGCGGCCGCTGTGACGCTTAGTCGCTGGTACGCTGCGACGCTGTGACGCTGTGACGCTTCTTCCCATTTGACATAGCGTCTGGATACGGTAGGATAGCCGCACAATGAAAAAGCATGAACTGCCGGAGCTTGATCCGCATATCGTCTCCCAACAATTGGAACTGAACTTTTGCCCGCGCTGCGGA
>JAUWHU010000246.1 GCA_030605705.1 Thermoflexia bacterium
ATCCGCGAATCACCCGACGTGGACACCGCGCGCGCGCGCCTGATAGAGCGTTTCGAGCTATCGGAGATTCAGGCTCAAGCGATCTTAGACATGCCTTTGCGCCGGCTGACGGGCCTGGAACGGCAGAAGCTGGTGGATGAGTACGAAGGACTGCTGCGCCAGATTTCGTACCTGGAGGATTTGTTGGCTTCGCCGGTCCGGCAGCGCGGCGTGATCCGCGAGGAACTGCTGATATTGGCCGAGCGCTATAGCGACCTACGCCGCACCCGCATTCACCCTCATGCCGACGCCTCCTTCAACGAGGAGGATTTCGTGGACGAGGAACGCGTGTTGATCCCCATTACCCAGCGGGGCTACATCAAGCGCGTGCCTTCCCGTGTCTACCGGGCGCAGAAACGCGGTGGGCGCGGTGTGATCGGGATGACTACCCGCGACGAGGACGAGATCGTGCATCTCTTTTCTGCCAACACCCTGGATACGCTTCTCTTCTTCACCGACCGGGGCAAAGTCTACCAGGAGCGCGTCTACCAGATCCCGCAGGCCGACCGCACGGCCAAAGGGTCGCTCCTGGCTGGGATCCTACCCTTAGGAGCTGACGAGCGGGTCACGGCGGTGCTGCCTGTGCATGAGTTCAACGACGGGCACTATCTCACAATGATCACTCGCAAGGGCTGGATCAAACGTGTGACGCTGCGTGAGTTCGCCGCCGTGCGTCCCAGTGGCCTCATTGCCATTCGCCTGGAAGAAGGGGATGAGCTGGGTTGGGTGCGGTTGACCCAGGGGCACGAGGATTTGATCTTAGTCACAGAAAAAGGGCAGGGAATTCGCTTCAACGAACAGGGCGTGAGGGCCATGGGACGCGCCACCCGAGGGGTACACGCTATGCGTCTGGCCGCAGGTGACGCCATCGTCAGCGCGGAGGTGGTGGAGCCGGGCGGCTCGCTTTTCGTCGTCTCGCTCCACGGCTATGGCCGGCGCACCGCCCTGGATGAGTTCCGCCCGCAAGGACGCGGGGGCAAAGGTATCCGGGTTTACAAGGTCAGCCAGCACACCGGGCCGGTAGTGGCGGCGCACGTCGTGCAGGAACAGGATGAAGTCAGCCTGATCTCCGAGGGCGGTATTGTGCTGCGCGCCCGTATTTCCAGCATCCCTCAGATGAAGCGATACAGCCGGGGCGTTCATTTGATGAACCTCAAGGAAGGCGACCGCGTGGCTTCCGTGGCGCGTCTGGCCTCAGAAGAAGACGCAGAAGAGGCGACGCAGGAAGAGTAGTCCGCAATAGAGCAGAGTTGTTCCTGAATAACCAGAAATGACTTCCCTGAAAAAAAGGGCTAATTTTAACGCAGAGACGCAAGGGCGCAGAGATTCTTGAATGATGCTTCAATTTATTTTTCTTGGCGTTCTTTGCGCCCTTTGCGGTTCAATTAGTTTATTCAGGAACAGATCTCGTAAGGAGGCTGGGGCGCGTTGCGCTGTATGGCTATGATCGGCCAACGATCCGCACTCGAACGGATACGACTTTTTGCGGGATTGCGACCTGTCGTTATTCACAAACTGGAGGCCGTCGCCCGCCCCCTCGCTTGCGCCGACAGGCAGCTCATCGTGCTGGAAGGCGACGTGGACACGCCGGTTTTCTTCGTTATCGAGGGTGCCGCGCGCGTTTTTCACACCAACCCTGAAGGGCGCGAACAGACCTTGCTCTACCTTCCGCCGGGGAGCGTTTTCAACCTATCTGCCGTTTTCTCCGAGGAACGCGCCGCGCCCTCCAGTGTGATGGCCGTCGGCGCGGCGCAACTGCTGGTGATTGACCCACAAGACTTCCGTCGCGTGGCAAGTGAAACCCCCGAAATCGCCCTGGCGGTATTGCGCGAGCTCTCCAACAAGCTCCGCCACCTCACCGCCCTGACGCATGACCTCAGCCTGCGGAACGTCCGTGGACGGTTGGCGCGGTTCCTGCTGCTACAATCCCGCGCGCCCGCCACACCGGCGGTGCGCTGGACGCAGGAGGAGATCGCCGCGCAACTCGGCACGGTACGCGAGGTGGTCAGCCGCACACTGCGCGCCTTCGTCAAAGAGGGCGTGATCAAGATGGAACGCCAGCATATCAGCGTGCTGGACCTCGAAGCACTGGAACGGGATGCGGAGTTGTAGCCCTGCGCGGGCATGAAATCCCCACGCTACGCAATAACGCCCGCTTCAGCGGGCTTCGCAGTCGCTGAAACGCTGGCCCACCCTCAATCACTAATCCCCAGTCACTTTACCCGCCTCACTCCTCACTCCTCACTCCTTCCTCCTCCCCCATCCCGACTTGCCAGAAACATCTTCCCGTGGTATTCTGTTAATGAAAACATTTTTCATTAAGGGGGAACATGACCGCCTGGGAACAACAGCTCACCGCCTGTGATTGTCGCATCACCATGCCGCGTCGCGCCGTGATGGGCGCACTGCTGGAGGCCGAGTCCCCACTCGCGCCGCAGGAAATCCTGGACCGAGGACGGCAGGTACACACGCGCCTGGGACTGGTGACGGTCTACCGGACATTAGAATTGTTTTTGCGCCTCACCCTGGTGCGCCGCGTACACCGCGAGGATGGCTGTCAGGGTTATGTGCTGACCTCGCCGGGACACCATCACGTGTTGCTCTGCCGGGATTGTGGGCGCGCGGTCGAGTTCCCCGGCGGCGATGACCTCCAGGTGTTGATCCAACGGGTCGAGGGAGAGACGGGCTACCGTGTGGATGAGCACCTCTTGCAACTCTTTGGTCGCTGTACCGCTTGCCAACAGGGGGAGTCAGATGCTTAAGCGGCTTCGCGGTGTGCTGGCGGGATCGGTGCTGGTCGCTGGGGTGCTGGCCGGGTGTGGGCAGAACGCGACGCCTGCCATGCCTGCCGCGCTGCACGTCACGGTGAGCATCCTGCCGCAGCGTTACTTCGTCGAGCGCGTCGGAGGCGAGTACGTGGCGATCAATGTGATGGTCGAACCGGGGGCCAGTCCTGCGACTTACGAGCCGCGTCCGGAGCAGCTCCGGGCGTTGAGTGTGGCCGATGTGTACTTCAGCATCGGCGTGCCCTTCGAAAATGCCTGGCTGGAGCGTTTCGCCTCGGTAAATGAGAACCTGTTGCTCGTGGATACGACGCAGGGCATTGAGCGACTCGGAGAGCCGGGGAACCCCGACCCGCACATCTGGCTTTCGCCGGCGTTGGTCAAGGTGCAATCGCAGACGATCTACGAGACGTTGGCCCAACTCGATCCGGCGCACCAGGGGACTTACCGGGCGAATCTGGAGAGCTTCCTGGCGGATATTGACGCGCTGGACGCGGACATCCGCGAGACATTGACCGGCGTGGAAGATCGCAAATTCATGGTCTTTCATCCCTCGTGGGGGTATTTCGCGCGCGATTACGGCTTGGAGCAGCTGCCCGTCGAGGTGGGCGGGCAGGAACCCAGCGCGGCGGAACTGGCGGCGCTGGTAGCCGGGGCTAAGCAGGAAGGGATCAAGGTGATCTTCGCACAGCCGGAATTCAGTACGCGCTCCGCCGAGACGCTTGCGAAGGAGATCGGGGGAGAGGTACTGCTCATCAGCCCGCTGGCGCCCGATTGGCTGGATAATTTACGCCGGGTGGCCGAGGCGTTGGCGAAAGCGATGCAGAAATGACAAATGAAGAAATGACAAATATGCAAATGGCGAATAGGCTAGCTGTGGCCGGTCTCATTGGGGCCTTCCGCCCCAAACTACGCCGACCGAGCCACAGACGGAATACGCGAATAGGCAGGGAACTATGGAAAGCAGAGATACGCCACAGGAAGTGATCTCCGTCCGGCATCTGTGGGCGGGGTACGAGAACGAAACGGTGTTGGAAGATATCAACCTTGCGGTGGCCGAGTTGGATTTCGTGGGGTTGATCGGCCCGAATGGCGGCGGCAAGACCACTTTGATCAAGGTGTTGCTGGGATTGCTCCCGCCGACGCGGGGCACGGTGCGGATTTTGGGGCGCAGCGTTAAAGAGGGCCGGCGCTACATCGGCTACGTGCCGCAGGTGGTGGAGTTTGACCGCGAGTTCCCCATCAACGTGTGGGACGTGGTCCGCATGGGACGCTTGGGGAGCCGGCGGCTGTTGCAACGTTACACCGCCGAGGATAACGACATCGTAGCGGAGTCGTTGCGCGCCGTGGATATGCTGGACTTGCGGGAGCGCGCCATCGGCGAGCTTTCAGGCGGGCAACGGCAGCGGGTCTACATCGCGCGCGCGCTGGCTACGCAACCCCGTATCCTGTTGCTGGACGAGCCGACCGCGAGTGTGGACTCGCGTGTGAGCACCAACATCTACGAGCTCCTGCGTCGCCTGAACGACCACGTTACCATCCTGCTGATCTCGCACAACGTGGGCGTGATCTCATCCTACGTGAAGACGGTGGGCTGCCTCAACCGGCATTTGTTCTACCACGGAGATAGTCAACTTACGCCAGAAATGGTACAGCTGGCATATCAATGTCCCATTGACCTGATCGCCCACGGCGTCCCGCACCGGGTCTTTCCGGAACACCTGACCTGAACAAACCAGAACCAAAAGGCTTTTTGCCACGAATTAAACGAATTTCACTAATTTTTTCTCTTTTTCGTGTTAATTCGTGAAATTCGTGGCAGAATATTCTTGCTCAATGTACAAGAACTTCACTGGTCAGGTACCAACAAAGGAGAAATCCCTATGATAGAAGCGCTACAGCTCGACTTTATGCGTAACGCCCTGCTGGCCGGCATCCTGGTCAGTCTGGCTTGTGGCATCATCGGCACCTTTGTGGTGGTCAAGCGAATGGTCTTCATCAGTGGCGGCATCGCGCACACGGCTTACGGCGGCATCGGCCTGGGTTATTTTCTGGGGATCAATCCTGTGCTGGGGGCGATGGTCTTCAGCGTGGCGGCGGCGCTGGGGATGGGCGTGGTGCAACGCAAGACCCGCGAACGGGCAGACACCGTCATCGGCGTGATGTGGGCCATCGGCATGGCGCTGGGCATCATCTTTGTGGATCTGACGAAAGGGTACAAGGCCGATCTGTTGAGCTACCTCTTCGGCAGCATCTTAGCCGTCCCGACGAGCGATCTGTGGCTCATGCTGGCGCTCGACGTCGTCATCTTCGTGCTGGTGATATTGTTCTACAAGGAACTGTTGGCGATCTCCTTCGATGAGACCTTCTCCACCGTGGAAAACGTGCCGGTGGACGCGATCTACCTGCTCCTGCTGTGCATGATCGCTTTTACGGTAGTGATGATGATGCGCGTCGTAGGGCTGATCATGGTCATCGCCATGCTGACGGTACCTGCGGCCATCAGCGCGCAATTTGTGAAGGACATGCGACGGATGATGGGGCTGGCGAGCATCTTAGGAGTGCTCTTCACCACCACGGGCCTGTGGCTTTCCTACTTCTTGAACCTGACCTCGGGAGCGACCATCATCTTAGTTTCCGGCGCGGCCTACCTGCTGAGCTTGGGATTGCGGCATCCGCGAAAATCGTAGTGAACTCGGCTACAGCGCCCCACCTTTTTGAAAAGATACGCAGAGCCGTCCCCCGGGGGCAGCCCGCCGATAAATCGCCGGGCTACGTAGCGACGCCGGCTCAAGCCGGCTAGCCCCGTTCACGGGGCGTTGCTCCGTAGCACGGGCATTTATGCCCGTGTGGACTCGGCTACAATGCCCCGCCTTT
>JAUWHU010000470.1 GCA_030605705.1 Thermoflexia bacterium
GAATGGAGAGAGGAGAGAATGAGATGAGAATCGAGAATGGAGGATGGAGGAAGATGTTGTGGTTTGGCCTCGTAGTCATCCTGGCGCTGCTCCCGGCCTGCGGCGGAGGGGGAGGCGAGGAGACGCCTGCTCCTGTCGAAGGCGACGGGCCGGCGGAGGAGAGAGTGATCGCGTTGGACTTTTGGTACGCCCTCAGCGGCAGTACCGGTGAGGCGGTCGAAGAAAGGGTACAGCAGTTCAACGCTTCCCACCCGAACATCCAGGTCACCGCTACCTACCAGGGTAGTTACGGCCAGATCATGGGCAAGGTGTGGAATGCCATCTTTGCCGAACAGACGTTGCCCCAGGTGACTCACCTGGGCGGCGCGGCGCTGGTGGGGGAAACTGGCGCCATTGTGCCCATCACCGACTTTACCGATGGAGACAACGGCATTGACCGCTCACAGATCTACGATGCCTTCTGGGATTACAACACGGCCGGCGGGGAGCTCTGGAGTATGCCGTTCAATAACAGCGTGCCTGTGCTCTACTACAACCGCGATCTCTTCGTCGCCGCCGGGCTTGACCCGGATAGCCCCCCTACGACCTGGGACGAGGTTATCGAGTACGGTCAGGCCCTGACTCAGGACACCGATGACAATAACGAGATTGACCAGTGGGGCTTCAATACCCGCAAGGACGTTCATTGGTACCTCAGCGTCATGTTCCTGGAGAACGGAGTGCAGATCGTCAATGCGGAACAAACAGAGGTGCTCTACAACGGCCCGGAGGCTGTGGAGATGCTGCAACTGTGGGGGGATATGGTCAACAAGTATCATATCATGCCCCCCGGCCAGCACGAGGAGGCCAAAGGGGACTTTCTGGCCGGCAAATTGGGGATGTTGCTCCGCTCCTGCGCCGGTATTCCCAGCACTATTGACGAAGTCCCGTTTGACTTGGGTATAGCGACTATCCCCACTGTCGCCGGACGGGACCCTGTCGAACCCATCGGCGGCGGGAGCCTGGTCATCTTCCGCAACGACGACCAAGCCATACAGGATGCGGCCTGGGAATTCGTCAAGTTCATGACCAGCCCGGAGGGTTCTCTATACCTCTCCACGCACAGTGGTTACGTACCGATCTACAAGGACGCGCTAGAGTGGCCGGAGATGCAGACTTACCTGGGGGAGCACCCGCTGCAGCAGGTGCCCATCGAGGCATTGCAGTATTCCTACGCCATTCCAGTCTTCCCGGCGTTGGGCACCAGTGATACTTCTCTGCGCCGGGCGGTAGAAGAAGTGGAATTGGAGGTCTCCACACCCCAGGAGGCGCTGGACAAAGCCAAGACTGTCGTGGATAAGAACATCGCGGAGCAACACTAGAGAAATTGCAAATGGCAAATTGCGGATTGCAAATTACAATGGTATGGACGCAGGCATTGGGTCTGCGTATGGTTCAAAACTATTTCAACTAAGGAGGAAGTAAGATGTTTAAGAAGATGTTGGTACCCTTGATGTTGGTGGCAGTGCTGCTGTTGAGTGCGTGCGCAAAGCCGACCGCTGCGCCTACCGAGATGCCTACCGAGGCGCCTCAGACCGCCACGCCCGAGCCGGCTACGGGCTTAGCAGCTCCAACTGGCGCTGTGATCCTCACCGTCACCGGCGATATCGCCGACCCCAACGTGGGCGGCGAATGTCACTTCGACGCTGACCTGTTCGACGAGTACGCTGTCGAGCAGACGTTAGACGACCCCTGGATGGGCGACGGCCTGGAATACCGGGGCCTGCTGCTCTCGGATATCTGGGAGTTGTGCGGCGCTGCGGCCGGCGCGGAAGTAGCGGCGCTGGTAGCCGAGGACGGCATGACCATCGAGATCGCGGCCGCTGACCTGCAAGAGTGGCCCATCATGGTAGCCTACCAGGTGGGAGGCGAGAACCTCATCAGCGACCTGGGCGGCCCGGTCAAGATGGTCTACCCGGCCGAAGCCGGCGACACCTACGGCGATGACACGTGGATGTGGTGGCTGGCCGAGATCCAGATCGGCGCTTCCACCGCCCCCGAGGCTCTCGCGGCGCCCACCGGCGACGTGATCCTCACAGTCACCGGCGATCTGGAAATCCCCAATGTGGGTGACGAGTGTCAGTTCGACGCGGATCTCTTTGACCAGTACGCCATCACCCAAGACCTGGACGATCCCTGGATGGGGGATGGGCTGGACTATCGCGGCCTGACCCTGGCCCGGATCTGGGAGTTGTGCGGTGCTGCGGCCGGCGCGGAGGTAGCGGCGCTGATAGCCGAGGATGGCATGACCATTGAGATCGCGGCCGCCGACCTGCAAGAGTGGCCCATCATGGTAGCCTACCAGGTGGGAGGCGAGGACCTGATTGCCGACCTCGGCGGGCCGGTCAAGGTAGTCTACCCGGCCGAGGCCGGCGACACCTACGGCGACGACCAGTGGATGTGGTGGCTGGCCGAGATCCGAATCGGCGCTTCCACCGCCCCCGAGGCTCTCGCGGCGCCCACCGGCGACGTGATCCTCACAGTCACCGGCGATCTGGAAAGCCCCAATGTGGGTGACGAGTGCCAGTTCGACGCGGATCTCTTTGACCAGTACGCCATCACCCAAGACCTGGACGATCCCTGGATGGGGGATGGGCTGGACTATCGCGGCCTGACC
>JAUWHU010000525.1 GCA_030605705.1 Thermoflexia bacterium
TTGAGTGTGCCTGCCACAAGCCGCAAACCTGTATTGGTAAAATCCTGAATAGTAATATCCTGCACTGTCACTGTACCGGAGGTGTTGATATCGATACCATAGCCGAAATCGTTACTGCTGCAGGTGCCATCAAATATCAGATCCTGAATAGTGCTCGCGCCGGTCACGCTAAGGAATGTGGCACCGCTGCCAGCACACACGCCATTGATGTTAATGGAAGCATAGCTTCCTTTCAAAGTATCGCCACCAGCCAAAGTATGAGATGTTCCCGGGTTGGCATTGTAAGTACCAATGACAATGATGGTTGTGGCACTCGAGTTTCCTAGGGCCGCAGCCAGCCCGTCTATTCCCGTGTCGCATGGAGTATTGCCTAGACACTGAGCCTCCGTGTTAGCCACGTAGCGGGTGGTTGCGGCAGCATTGACGGTTAAATCAGGATCAAGCTCCGAGCAGATCCAGCTACTACCGGAGAAGGACCCAAAGTTGATGCACATCTGAACATTATAGTCGGCGGCACTAACCCCCGAAAGAGTGTTCGGCATATTCAAGGTCCAGTTTGCATATTGATTGCTCCCCGTTTGCGTTACTTGAGCGTAATAACGATCATAGGATCCTCCGGCATCACCTGGATTGGTACTACCACAGGCAGCTGGCAAATTTCCAGTGTCAGATTGAGTATAGGCCCCTGTTTGACTAGACAACGTTCCTGTATCAGTGCCTAGCGAAGAAGCTCCAGGTATGTAATAGACAACACAAGGCTTGGCCTGACCAGCACCTGAAGTGCGAATGTCACCATACATCTGGGAACCATAGTTTACTGTATCCCCTATATAAGCAGGGTTAGTATCCACATTAAGATATTGAATGAATTGTGGTACCAGCGGGCCGGCATAAACCACCCCGGTGAGTCCCAACAACATAGCTACTATAGTTATCAAAGTCAAAAAGCGAAAGCGTTTCATGATTAATCTCCTTTAACTGTCTGTGATTTGGAAAAATTTGGATTGAATAACCTATGGAAATACAGATATACACCTTATATCAATACTTAACCACCTCCTTCAAAGCAAAGCTGTTGCGTTGATAACGATTACATCAGTTTCATCATCAAACTTTCTCATAAAGATCAATGGTTACTGGATCCAGTCACAGCTGCCTGTTGTGTATTGCAACCTATTAATATAGTCGCACAAGTCGGCAAAAGGTTCAAAATTGCTCTGTTTTCTAACCTTGGGGGATCGGGATTCGGTCAGAGTAAGAAATTTGCCGCGAAACAGCCGTTGTTTGTAGAGTGCATCGTTAGCCTCCGGCGAGGAGCCATTCGCGGCGCTGCACAAAGATGATCGCTGCGTATCCCACGATCACGCCGCTCAAGAGCACGGCCAGCTGCCCCGGCAACGCTGTTAAAGCATTGACGGTGATTTGCTGGCTGCCAAGCGTTTCGCCTTGCGCGCCAACGGCTGCCACTTGATACACGTAGGTCTGACCGGGCCAGGTGAACACGTCCACATAGGTGTAGGACTGCGCGGGTTGCGCGACCGGCAGTTCGTGAATGAAAATGGTCTCACCGCTGCCCAGCGGCGCGCGGTAAATCCTGAAAGCGGCCGGTAATCCATTTTCCGTCCTCCATTGCAGGACAATCCCCGGTTGCAAGAAGCCCCACAGCAGGGCCGTGGTGAGCAGCGCCAGGGTAACACCCCAGGCCCAGGTCAGCCAGGAGGGCGGCGGTGCCAGCTTCTCGGCCTCGCGGACGCGCACCCGCGCCAGCACCCGGCGACGCACCTCCGGCGGCGGCGATACCTGTGGTTGCCGGGCAATTGCCTTGCGCAGTTCGTCCCAACCGGACCCGTTCTTGGCGTCCGGTGGGATGCGGCCGTTAGCTTGTGGTTTGGGCGTCTTCATCCTTTCACCCCCAGCACTTGCAAATGGAAACTCAGGGAACGCCGGGCGTAATTCAACCGGCTTTTCACTGTCCCCACAGGGCAATCCATGATCTTGGCGATCTCGGCGTGGGGCATATCGTAGAAATAAGCCAGTTCCAGCACGGCCCGATGGTCAGGGGAGAGCTTGTCCAGCGCCGTTCCGAGCTGCTCCGCCCGCCACGTTTCCATCACCTGAGTTTCGCCTTGAGGGGGTACCGATTGGTCAAAGAGAGCGTTGTCTGCCGTCAACACTTCCCGCTCGCGCCGCAGCCACGAGATCGCCTGGTGGTGGGCGATGCGGAAGAGCCACGTCTTCACCTGCGCGTCACCGCGAAAACTACGTGCTTTTTCCCAGGCGATGACGAAAACCTCTTGTAAAAGATCTTCGGCTACGGTCGTGTGGTGCATCAAGCGGAAAAGGTAGTTGTAGAGCGGCGTACTGTGACGCCGGTAGAGTACTTCGAACGCCTGCTCATCCCCTCGCGCGATCTGCTTGAGTAGCTCCGCGTCTGTCGTGGGGGCGGTTGCCCGCTCCACCACGTGATCCGCAAGGGCTACGTCGTAAGAAGACACGTTGATCTACTCCGCCCCTGGCCCGGCCCGTTGAAGGTGTCTGGCGGCGACTGTGCGCGGGTCAGTGTTCCGGTCAGCGCCAACAGGAACAGCGCTCCTGACAAAGCGCAACCGAGGCTAACTATCCGGCGTGACATGGGAACATTTCCTTTCAGCGGTTCAGCGTTTCAGTGCCGCTCCGCGCTGCAGGATTTTCTCGGCGAAGGCCAGGACATCCGCCTGAACTTGTTCCAGAGCACTGCCGG
>JAUWHU010000092.1 GCA_030605705.1 Thermoflexia bacterium
AAAAGTACGTTTATCCCCAAGGGGAAGTCTTCATCGAGGTCACGCCGCCCCCCCCCACCCTGCTCATCTTCGGCGCGAATGACAACGCCCTCCCCCGCGCCCGGCGGGCACACCTCCAGGATTTCCAGGTCATCGTGAGCGACGCGCGGCGCGCCTTCCTCACGGAGGAGCGATTCCCCGGCGAAGACCTGCGCCTGGGGTGGCCGCAGGACAGCTTCGCGGCGGCGGATTTAGGCCCCGGTTGGGCCGTCGTCGTGCTGTTCCACGACGCCAAGTTCGACGTCCCTGCACTGACGTTGGCGCTGCGGAGCGAGGCGTTCTACGTCGGCTTCTTGGGCAGCCGCAAGACACAGGCCGACCGTCACGCCGACCTGCTGCGAGCGGGCCTCACCGCAGACGAACTGGCGCGGATCCACGGCCCCATCGGCCTCGACATCGGCGGGAGGGAACCCGCGATGATCGCGCTCTCGATCCTGGCGGAGATCGTCGCTGTGCGGAATGGACGAAGAGGGAGAGAATGAAGAATGAAGAATGATGAATGGAGAATGGAGAATGGTGAACAGAAGATGACAAATGACAAAACATGGGAAGCGGAGCCGGTTCCGGCGGAGGAGTTTCATACCTCGGACGCCTGGGCCAATATCAACCGCGCGCCCTACGATGAGGTTTCCGGCGTGATCTACAAACGCGCCGCCAGCGTCAAGCGGGTGCGCTACGAACCGGCGGAACCCGCGCCGGAGATGCCGGAACCGTGGCAGGGAGCGGGAACCACTGTCGTGCGCTGGCTCTTCAGCGAGCAGGCGGGTACCGAGGAAGGGCTGCTGCAAGGCGCGACCTTCGAGTTCCTGCACGACGTCATCCTCGCGCCGGGCGCGTCCACAGGGATGCAGGTACACGCAGACAGGGACGAGATCTACTACGTGATCGCGGGACAGGGCCAGCTGCGCCATAGTTCCACGCCCGGCAGCCCCGTCGTCGTGCGACCGCTGCGCCCGGGAGACGCCGTGCTCGTGCGCGGCGGAGAGTATCACAGCGTGGCGAACCTCTCTGCCGCAGAGGAACTGCGGCTCATCGTGTTGGGTTTGCGGAAAACGTAACTGATTCCCTTCCAGAAATTGGACGCGGATTTTCACGGATAAACACGGATTTTCCCTTTCTTTTTTATACAGAGTCGCTGAGAGGCAGAGCCGCAGAGCAAACCTTATAAAACTTTGCGCCTCTGCGTTAAAAAAACGCCAAGACGCTAAGACACCAGGACGCCAGGAAACAAATTAAACTTTGCGTCCCTGCGCCTCTGCGCCTTTGTGAGACTTTGCCCGGTATGACTTTATGAGATTCGACAGTCGTTACTACTTTAACGCAGAGTCGCTGAGAGGCAGAGCCGCAGAGAAAACCTTATAAAACTCCGCGCCTTTGCGTCCTTGCACCTTTGCGCCTTTGCGTTAAAAATAAGACTTGCTGCAGGAGAGGTGACACCTATGCAAAAACACATCATCGTCGTGGGAGCAGGAGCCGCCGGGTTGTTAGCCGCCGGACGGGCGGCGGAGCTCGGCGCCGACGTGCTGGTACTGGAGAAGATGGGCGAGGCCGGGAAGAAAATTCTACTCAGTGGCAAGCAACGCTGCAACCTCACCAACTCCGCGCCGCTGGAGACCTTCCTGACCTATTACGGCCGCAACGGGCAATTCCTGCGCAACGCCTACCACCGCTTCTTCCGCGAAGAACTGCTCGCGCTGTTGCGACGCTACGGCGTGCGCGCGCAGGAAGAACGCGGCGGGCGCATCTTCCCGCAATCGGGGCGCGCCGTGGACGTGCGGGACGCGCTGGTAAACTACGCGCGGGAGCATGGCGTACACTTCCGGTATCGCGCGACGGTGCAGGAGCTCTTAGCAGCGGATGGCAAAATCACGGGCGTGCAGTTAGCCGGGGGCAAGAGTTTTCCGGCTGCTGCTGTGATCCTGACGACTGGCGGAGCTTCGTGGCCGGCGACGGGGTCCACCGGCGATGGCTACCGGATGGCGCAAGCCGCCGGTCACGCCATCGTGCCGCTGCGCCCGGCGCTGGTACCTCTCACAGTGGCCGAACGATCTCGCGCTAAAGCGCTCCAGGGCGTCAGCCTGCGTCACGTGTGCTGCACCCTCCTGGCGCGAGACGCCACAGGCAAAGAGAAACCGCTCCGGCCCCCCTACCCCATTCCGCCCACCGGCGAGCTGCTCTTCACGCACTTCGGCGTCTCCGGGCCGCTGATCTTGACGCTGTCGTTAGCGGCGGTGGACGCGCTGCGGGCCAGGAAACGAGTCACACTCTCCATTGACCTCAAACCGGGGATGACCGAGGCGCAAGTGCGGGCGCGGCTCCAGCGGGAATTCGAGCAGCACGCGCAACAACATCTCCCCAACCTGCTGCGCGGCTGGGTTCCCCAGAAACTGGCGGAAGTGCTGGCGCAGGCGAGCGGCATCGCGGCGGAGCGCGCCATCCACACCATCCGCGCCGAGGAACGCGAGCGATTAGTTGCGCTCTTCAAAGACTTCCGCTGGCAGATCACCGGGTCGCTGCCGTTAGCCCAGGGCATGGTGACAGCCGGCGGCGTCTCGCTCAAGGAAGTCAACCCCGTCACGTTTGCCTCGAAAGTGGTCGAGGGGCTGTACTTAGCGGGGGAAGTGTTAGACATCGCGGCGGATACCGGCGGATTCAACCTCCAGGCCGCGTTCAGCACAGGGTACCTGGCCGGGCAGGCGGCTGCTTCATAGCTTGGCTTGCCAAGATTTTGGGGGTACAATTGTAGCAGCATGATCAATGGTTGGGCGGCTAATCTTGAGAGTCTGATTTTAAGAGAAATGGAGGCATGTAATGAAGACGTTGAGTCACGAAGAGCAACTTGCAGTGGAGAAGTACAAGCTCCTATTTGACCTTTGGATGTCCGAGAATCCCGTGAAGACCACTAAGCTGCAAATGCTGATGGCGACGAATTCTCTGTTAGCATCAGCTTTTTTCCTGGCCGGTCAACCTATTTGGATAGCAATTGTTGGATTTGCGTTCTCAATGGTTTGGGTACTTTCTATTGGTCGTGCGGTCAGCTTTCAACATCACTGGCGTGCGCAGATGGAAGATTTAAGGAAGCAATACAGTGAGAACCCTATGTTCCAGATACACAGCGCCGAAATCAAGCCCCCTGTTTGGGGAAGTGTCCCGTCCAAATACTACCTGCTGGGCACGCCGTTTGTAACATCTATCACCTGGCTGGCAGTCATTGTCTATCTATTGCTCACTTGAGGGTGAAGTTGCGGCAAGGGTTTGTTAGGATAGCCATCTAACCCTTGCTGGAACCGACACCGCTATCGCGGCGCAGCAAATCGGCGGTCAAACGCGCATTTAGTTTGTCATCTGGCAAAGTTGCTCGCGCCGCACCCGCCACGCGGGTTACGCCCAATCCGTTAAGCCGTATATTTGATAAATAAAGGAAAGAAAATGAATACAGAGAATGAAAACAAACCAGATAAATATCAAGTAGATTTTATTCGAATGCAATTCGAAAAAGCAATTGACACGTATCAAAAACAGTCTGCTCTATTTGTTCAAATAACCACTGTCCTCGTTGTTGCAAATGTAACCCTTCTTGGTTTTGCTTTTACCAATAAGAGTGCTGGGGTTTTTCTTGCCGGTGCTCTCTTTCCTCCCATGGTCCTTTACTTGATGAGTCGGTTTAGAAAAATAATTCTGCCATATTTATATGTAGCTGTTAGCATAGAACAGAAATATGGAGGGTCGGAAACAGATTGGATGGCAAGCACATATCTTGCCACCAATGTTTCGCTTGAGAGTTTGCAAGTCTTCAAGAAAATATCAAACGAAAACAATTATGAAATCAAAATTGAACGACTGAAAAAAAATAGTATTCCGCTGTTGGGAAGAGGCAAAGGATTGTCTCGGGCCACATTAATTATGGCATTCCTCGGACAAGTGACAGCTCCTTTTATTTTGGCTTATTTTTTCAATTGGCAGTTGTTTTAATTTTATACTTTTCAAGTGGGGTCAGCGACAGCAGCCCAGAATGCCCAGGCATAAATGCCAGTGCTCGGAGCCACGCCCCGTACACGGGGCTACTTCATCCGACGTCGCTGCGTAGCGCGGGGATTGATTCCCGCGTTAGGAGGGAAAGATGATCTCTCAAGAGACAATTGATCGCATCATTCAAACGATTGTGAAACACACTCATCCTCAAAAGATCTTTCTGTACGGCTCTTACGCTTATGGGCAGCCTACAGAAGACAGCGATTTGGACATCGTGATTATAAAAGATAGCGACCTACCTCGCTACAAACGCGCGCGTGCAATTCATCGTCTCTTTAATCCATATCCCTGTCCGATGGACATCTTGATTTACACACCCCAAGAAGCCGAACGATTTGGGGATTACCCATCATCTTTTATCTACACCGTCCTAAAAAAG
>JAUWHU010000497.1 GCA_030605705.1 Thermoflexia bacterium
ATTTCGTCAAGACGACCGGCGAAGGCTCCCGTCGCGGCCGAATCTCCCCCCAACGTCAAGGGATCATAGTTCTGGCAGATGAAATTAAGCGGGCCGGTGTGGATGACTGTATCTAAGTAACCGTTGATGTAAAACTTGAGAGCATTGTTTGGCTGTCCCTCATACGTCATCACAACGTAGTTCCATTGGTTATGGAGCAATTCTCCCTGGCTCAAGCCCTCTTTCTCATACATACACGCTTGGGACGCCATGGGGCGATAATCGAATCCAAATTGTACTTGCATGGAATTGGGCGCGATACGCAGGGCATAGTTGCGGTCACCGCCCGCGTCGTTGCTCTTGGCGACTAAGGTCTGGTAGCCGTTCCTGGTCTGGGTGGGACGGACCCATACGCCAACGCTGAAGGGCGCGCCGTAAATATCGTAGAAATTCAAGGCTTCATCATCCGGTACCGTGATGAGATCATCCCCACCATCGAACTCTGCCGCCAATCCTACCCGCCCCCGCGCGCCTACCGCCGGGCAGGCCGCGCTATCCTCGCAGGCTCCGTGGTTGCCGGCGCCGGAAGCATCCACGAAGAAGGGTTCCCAGCGGAGTTGCGCCAAAGCATTGCCGGTCGCCTCGTAGTACTCCACTTTGACGCGATGCACTCCCTGGCTCATAGTACGGGTCACCTGGTATTCATGCGTCGCCTGGTTGAACCATTTGTCAATCACTTTGACCCCATCCACCCAGACCCGCATCCCGTCGTTCGTGTTGGCGATGAAGGTGTAGTCTCCCGGCTCGAAGTAGAAATCCCCCGTCCAGCGCGCGGAGAAGTGATTCGCCTGCCCTAGCCCGTTTTCCGGCCCGTTTCTGCCCCAGTCGTGGTTGAGAGGCCAGGAATCACAGCTGGCGATGGCCGGTTCCCCGCTCAAGGTGGTATTGGCATAGTATTCGGCCTGGAAGGCGCACACCGGCACGGATTCATCCAGATGCAGCTGGAACTGGGGCGCGGCTTTGAAGAGGCCCTGAACCGCCGCGCTGGTGAGCGATTGGTGGAAAACGCGCGTATCATCAAGGTCGCCGCTGAAGTACGGGTGGGAGGCAGCATTGGAAAAACCGATATTGACGCCGGTCTGTGCGGTGAAGTTGGAAGCAGATTTTGTACCGACGGCCTGTAACTCGCCGTCCACGTAGAGGCGGTGAGCGGCGTACAGTTGCTCAATCTCGTCCCACGTCAAAGCGCGGTTGTAGATGGCGACTTCATCCAGCCGGCCGTTGAAGTACTGGTTTTGGGTGCGCATGTCGGCGCCGATGTACACCCAGGTGGGTACCAGTGTGACGGGATCAGAGCTCTGGAAGGCTTCCTGCACGCCGTCAATGTAGAGGCGACCGGAGCCGCTGCTTTCACGGACAGCGACCACGTGATGCCAGCGACCATCGTTGATGGCGCGGTTAGAGGTGATGTCGAACTCGTACTGCCCATCACCGTAGACCATCCAGTTGACTTTGCCGCTGTCCCGCACCCGCAACCGGTATTCGCCATTATACACCAAGGGACTGCGCTGCTGGATGATGACCTGGTCCGTGGCGCTGGAGGTCTTGACCCAGGCGGCCACGGCGAACGGCCCGGTACCGCTGAGCGCCGAAAGGGTGGCGATGTAATCGTCGTTGCCGTCGAATTGCAGAGCGCGGCCGAACTTTCCCGCCACGCTCTGCGGGCAAGTACTCCCGGAGCAGACCGCGTTTTTGCTTCCCACGCTGTCGCGGAACATGGGCGTCCAGTTGAATTCTAGCTCGGCGCCGCCCCGGTGCTGATAATATTCTATTTTGACCGTGTGTCGTCCGGCGCTGACGTTAATCGTTTTACTGTAGTCCCGCGCCGCATGATCGGTCCAATCGTCGAAAATCTTGGTACTACCCACCCACGCGCGGATGCCGTCATCGCTGCGGGCGTTGAAGGTATAGCTTCCCCCCGCGAAGTAGAAGTCGCCAGTCCAACGGATGGAATTGTTGGAGAGATTGTCCCACTCGTAATCAAGCGGCCAGTAATCATAGGTGGTGTCAATTGGGGCGCCGCTTAAGAAACGATTATCGTAAAATTCGGCGACAAAGTGCTCGTCGCTGGCCGGCCCATCGTTCAGATGAAGGAGCATCTTGGGATCAGCGACCGCAGCGTTCCCAAAAGTATGCACCACGTGGTGCCAGGCGTCATCGGCGTAGTTCTGACCGGAGGCGCAGAGGGTTTCGTTATTCGAGATTTGCGCGCACAGATCGCCGCTGTTTCTCAAGTAGATGTCCCGGTCGTGTCCCCCGCTGCCCAGCGTGCCCTGATCCACGGAGAAGAGGCCGCAGTTGGGGCAGGTGGTCTTGAACCACAATGATGTCGCGTAGGTCTCTTCCGAAACATCGAGATTCGCGGCCACGTAATCGTCCGCGCCGTCAAAGAGAACCGCCTGGTTGAGACGACCGGTCACGCCGGCGGTGGGGCAGTGAGGCGCGGTGCAGATGCCGTTGGCCGTGCCGGTGTCGTTCTCGAAGCTGGTGCTGCCAGGTGCGTCATCGAAGCGCAGAACCATGCTGGTGGCTCCGGCCTGGTAAAGCTCTTGCACCTCATTTACATCCAAAGCCCGTTTGTAGAAGACCATCTCATCCATCCGGCCCCGGAAGGGGATGGCGGGATTGTGGAACGTCGTG